>JAGBTR010000225.1 GCA_017631215.1 Clostridia bacterium
AGAGCGAGGACACCACCATCGCCGACCTCGCCGTGGCGCTGGGATGCCATTTTATCAAGTCGGGGGCACCCTGCCGCAGTGAGCGCGTGGCAAAGTATAACCGTCTGCTTGCCATCGAGGCGTGTCTCGGTGCGGCGGCGGTGTACGGCAAGGGGCGGTAACTAACAAAACAGTCGAGACGTGGGGGGATGCCGTCCGTCTCGGCTGTTTTTGTTGCAATATCGACCGTGATATGGTATAATTTTTACAAAAGAACCAACTTTTTCTCCAAAGCCACCTAACCCCGCCGCGTTTTGCCGACTATACGGGTGAAGGCCTTGCAAGCGCATTCCAACAAGAGGTACACCTATGAAACGATCCGAACTGCTGAATATGATCGATAAGGAGCTACTCGACCGACTCTACGGCTATTGCTATCACCGCACGGGAAACAGCCACGAGGCGAGCGAGCTTTGCTCGGACATCGTCTACGCGCTCATCAAGGCGGCGAATGCCGAGGGTGAGCTGGACAGAGCCGAGAGCTTCATCTGGCGCATCGCGCACAACGTCTACGCCGACTATGCGGACAAGCGCAGGACCGCGACCGAGCGTCGCTTTGCGGGAGACCCCGACGAGGTACTTGGGCGCATCGCGGACGAGCTCGACGAGCCTGAGGAGGACGACCGCGAGCAGCTCTCGCACATCCTGCGGCATATCGCTTTTCTCTCACGCGCCTACCGCGAGGTCATGATCGCCTTTTATCTCAAGGGACAGACCGTCGCGCACATCGCACGGGCGCAGGGCGTGAGCGAGAACGCCGTCAAGCAACGCTTGTTTTCAGCACGGAGCACCATTCGAAAGGAGCTGAACAAAATGGAGAAAAAGACCATGAGCGTCCCGCTGGGACTTGAAACGATCAACTTTATAATGTGGGGAACGGGAGCCCCTGGCACAGGTGACCCCAGCACTCTCATCGGCCGCCAGCTTTCCAAGCACATCGTCTGGCTATGCCGCAAAGGACCAACAAGTGCCGCCGAGATATCCGAGACGCTACACGTCCCGATGCCCTATATCGAGGAGGAGCTCGCCATCCAAGCCGCGGGCGCAAACGGCTACGGGCTGCTCAAGGAGTGCGGAAACGGTAAATACACCACCAATTTCATTCTGCTGGACGCCCACGAGATCCAAGAAATGCAGCAGCTTTATATCGACCGCATCCCGATGGTCTGCGACACGGTCGCCGCTTATATCGAGGAGGCGCGCGAGAGCCTCGTATCCTTCCCCTTCCTCAACCGCCACGTCGATCTTGACCTTGTGCTCTGGGCGCTCATCCATCGCATCGGTCACATCTTCTCGTCGGCGGTCAACGCACGGCTGGAGAAGGAGCAATTTTCCGATATCACGCCGCGTCAGCGCCCCTACTTCAACTACGCCTATCGCGACTTTGACGGTCCCGTTTGGGGTGGTGGCTGTGACGGCATCCAAGCGCACGAGGTGTGCGGCTATTCGTGGGTGCACCTGACCAACATCTACATCGGGCGCATCAAGGCGCACTTCCGCTGCGGTCACGATATCGGCAATGACCATCAGCTGCGGCTCGCCATCCGCGCGGTGGAGGGTCTCGATATCGCCACGCTGACCGAGCTCGAGCAGGAGTCTGCCGCCAAGGCGATCTCCGAGGGGTATCTTGTGCGCGAGGGTGACACGCTCTACACCAAGATCCTGACCATAAGAAGCGAGGATAGCCCCGCGTGGGAGACGCTGGGCAACGAGCTGTACGATCGCTTCGCCGCACAAGCCGAGGAGGTCGCGGGCGAGATCGCTCCCCTGATCCGCCGTATCCTGCCCGAGCATCTTCTGCCCGAGTATCGCCTCGCCAACTCGCTTGCCGCCCTGCCCATCCTCGACACGCTCGTCGAATCGCTCATCGAGCGCGGTCTGCTCACGCCGCCCGAGAACGGTGTGGGGGCCGAGGGCTGCTGGATGTTCCTTGGTGAATAAACAAAAAACGCGCCTGCGGCAATGCCGCAGGCGCGTTTTTCTTTGATATCACTTTTTGAACAGCGGGCCGTAGGTCGCGCAGGCGCGGTAGTCCGCGGCCTCCTGATCCTGACCAAAGGCATTCCACGCAGCGGGACGGAAGATGTCCTTCTCCTCGACGTTGTGCATACAAACGGGAATACGCAGCATCGAGCAAAGCGTGATCACGTCAGCGCCGATGTGACCGTACGAGATCGCACCGTGGTTGGCACCCCAGTTGTTCATCACGTCATAAGCCGACTTGAAGGCGCCCTTGCCCGTCACACGCGGTGCAAACCACGTGCAGGGCCAGGTATAGTCGGTGCGCTTCCACAGAATGTCGTTGGCCTCATCGGGCAGCTTGACCGACCAGCCCTCGGCGATCTGCACTACGGGGCCAAGTCCCTTGACAAGATTGAGACGGATCATCGTCATCGGCATCTCGTCCGCCGTCAGGAAACGGGACGAATAGCCGCCGCCGCGGAAGTAGCCGAGGTCGGCATAGTTCCAGGTCGTGTTGGCCATAATCGCCTTCTGATCGGCCTCGGTCACCTCGTACCAGGGCTTCATCACAGCATTGCCCTGCTCGTCGCGAGCCGCGCCGTTGGCATCCAGACAGCACGCACCCGAGTTGATCAGATGGATAAAGCCGTTTGCCTCCTTGGCGTGTCCCTCGATATCGTAGCCCGTCACGCGCTTGACCGACTCACCGCTCCAGCAGGTACGCACGTCGGCAAACATCTGTGCGCGTCCCGTCAGCAGCTTCATAAACAGCATACCCAGACCGTTGAGAACGTCGTTCTCGGTGGCAAGGACGTACGGCTCACGCGCGCCCGTCCAGTCGAACGAGCTGTTGAGCATCGCCTCGGGGAAATCGCAGTTGGGATAGAAATCCGTCCACTGACGCTGTCCCTGGAAGCCCGCCGCGATGGCGTTGTGACCGACTCTCTCCTCCTCGCAGCCCTCGGGAAGATTGGGGTTGCCGTTCATCAGATCCTTGATGATGACCATCAGCTTGACGACGAATTCCCAATCCGCATCCTTTTGCTCGCGCGTGCGCTGCATATCCTCGGGGTTATTGTCGAAGCCCTCGATGCAGTTTTCCTTCGCCCACGCCAGCGCGCGCTCATATTCAGCCTGATCGTAAACGCCCTCGGTCATACGGCGAAGCACGCCGCGTGCGCCGAAGAGGTGCTCTTGACCGACTATTTCGTCAAAGCTTTGGGG
>JAGBTR010000226.1 GCA_017631215.1 Clostridia bacterium
CGGCAAAGCCGAGTTGGGTTCAGCGGGCGAGCAAAATCTCCACTCCTTGAACTCGGCTTGCCGAGTTCGGTTTTCTTGCTTCGTTCTTTGCCACAAGGCAAAGAATGAAGACGCACCAACCGCGAACGCGCGCCCGAAGGGCGCAGGGGGCACGGAGCAAATTCGCAAAGCGAATTTGTGGCGCCGTAGGCGCGTAGTGAGCGTAAAGAGGAGAAGTTGTTTGGCATATAACTCTCCCCCCTCCCCCGTCGAAAAAAGGGTACAAGCTTTCGCCTGTACCCTTTTCTCAAGTTCCTTTTCCCAAGGCGTCGAGGGCGTCCCCCCTTACTTCACCTTGCAGAAGTAAATATCATCAAAATACATCGTCCGATACATTCCGTCGCTCGTTCCGCAGAAAACGCGAATGAAGTTCGCGCAGGTCGGATCGAAGAGCATACCGGGATTGTTCTCCGTACCGCCGGAAAGGGGTACAAATACCTCGTTCCAGCCCGTACCCGTAATATAGTCGGTCACATTCCAATGATACTCGTTCTTGTCACAGCTGCCGCTCGAGGTCAGCTCGATCTGACCGCCGTTGACCAGATTGTAATCGGTCACGAACACCCACATATGCAGGTAGCCATCCTGCATATAGTCAGAGATGTCCATCGCATCAAAGCGGACGGAAATATACTCCAGCGACGTTCCCTCGCGCTTCCACGAGGCCGCGCCCTCCTTGACGAAGGTCTTGTCGGTGTTCAGCGTGACGGGAACGTAGCGCTGATCCGAGCCGTCCAGCGTCTCACAGCCGTGAACAGCCAGCTTGTCAGAAACCTCGCCCTCGGGAATGGGCGTCTCTGCTACGGGCAGGTTGTCGGGATCGAAGGTCGGTGTCTCGGGCTCGGTGGGGGCTTGCGCGCCGCCCTTCTCTACCACGCCCTCGCCATCCTTGTAGCAGACCTTGAGGGTGACGGGTGCGTCGCTGCTGACCGAGCCGCCCCAGCCGCCCTCGGTCATCGAGTCACTCACGCGGATGTGGATCTTGCCCGCACCGCTCGCCGAAGCGATCAGCGGCAGCAGGTCGTAGGTGCGTGCCTCCTCAGCAAGTCCCCTGTCGGCGCCTACGTACTTGTAAATGTCAACCCAGCTCTGACCGTCGGTCGAAAGCTGCAGATGCAGCTCCTGCGCGGTCGTGGCCGTCCAGACCAGCTCCGTTACGCGCTCAAAATCGTAGATGGGGTACGAATAGGTGAACCAACGCGTCGCGTCAGCAAAGCGCTTGCCGTACAAGAGCGAGGAGTTGTTGTTGTCGGTCAGATAGGACAGCTCCATGGGCTGACCCGCATAGAAGGTGTGCGTCTCGGTCGCGGGCAGCACGTCGGGGATGTCGCTCGTAGCGCCACCGCCTGCTTCTCCCAGCTCCGAGGGATCGACGGGCACGTAGTAGATGACCATCTCGATATCCGCGGCCGCCGAGATCGCACCGCCAAAGCCATTCTCGTTATAGGAATCGCCGATGCGGACGTAGATGTGACCGCTCTTGGCGTCTCTCTTTACGAAATCGGTCAGGTTGTAGGCGCGCGTCTCGCGAGCCAGACCCTGGTCTGCCATATTGTTCGACTCGTAGCGGTAGACCTCTGTCCAGTTGACCTCATCGGTCGAGACCTCAAGCAGCAGCTGACCCGAGACGGGAGCAGACCACTTGATGCCCTGAATCTTGCTGAAGTCGCCTACGTAGTAGGAATAGGTGAAGTGTCTGGTGTTGTCCGAGAAACGGATGACGGTAGATGCGTTGAACGCCGCATCACCCGAAAAATGTGCCTTCTCCTCCTCAGAATTGACCGCGAAGGAATAGGTCTGCTTGTCGGGCACCTCGGCGTCGGGCGCGTCAGCCGCGGGAGCATCGGGCGGCAGATAGACGCGAACGTCGTCGATCAGAATGCGCGTGTCGCGGTAGGTGTTCAGATAAACACGGATATAATTCAGACCCGCGGGGGCAAACGTGCCCGTCGTGCTGTCAGGTGCGGAAAGCGGCAGCAGCAGCTCGTTCCAGCCGTTTTTCGTGATGGCACTCTTAGCGAACCACGAGATCTCCGCCGCGTCGTTAGCGCCCGACGAGGTCAGCTCGATCACGCAGTTGGAGACCGCCATCACATCCTCCACGTAGATCCACGCGTGCAGATAGCCGTGCTTCATATAGCGCGAAATGTTCTTGGGCGAGAAGGTGACCGAGGTCTGCTGGAGGGCAGAGGTGCCCGTCAGCATCCACGCGCCTGCGCCCTGCTTGATATCGGCGGGATCGGTCAGCACGCGAACCATCGTCGTTCTGGCCTTGTTGCCGTACAGCGAATCACACGTCAGAATGAACTCGGCATCCTCCTCGGGAAGCGCGGGTGCCTTGATGCTCCTAGGCTCAAGGGTCATTGCCGCCGTCTTCTTGACCGTTTCGGGGTTATCCGAGTCGGCGTTGCATACGTAGATATCGTCAAAATAGAAATCCGAATGCTCGACCTTCACGCTGCGCTGGTCGGTGATGGTCAGACGGTTGAGCGTACCGCTCACGCTGCCCGACGCACCCGTCAGCGGCAGCCAAAGCTCGTTCCAGCCGTTGTGCGTGATGTAGCAGATGTTCGACCATCTCTGCGAGCCGCCGCTGGACGAAAGCACGATCCAGCCCGACCAGATGGACGAGGTCATATCCTCGACGTACACCCACAGATGCAGGTAGCCGTTATCGGTCATATAGGGGTCGATGCGGATACCGCTGAGCGCCTGATCGTACAGCGTGACCGTCGCGGCGCTCGTCGCGCTTGCCGCGTGATAGAGCGCATTGCCGCCCGTCTTGGACATCGTGCCCGTGTAGGCAACGGTGCCCGACACGGCCTTGCTGCCGTCGTTGATCATCACCTTGTCGCGGATGTTGGAATACTCGGGAGCATCCACGTTGCCCGCGCTCGAATCGAAGTTGGGCTCGTTGTAGCGCGAGATGGCAATGCGGTTGATCATCACAAAGTCGGAGCTCTCGTCACAGCCGATGGACTCGTTGGCCGAGCGCAGGGCGTTGACTGCCACCACGTCCGAGCCGTTGCGGATATCGAACATCGGGCCCATACCGTGGAAGTCGGACGAGGTGTTGAGCAGCGTCGCGCTCGAATTCTCGCAAAGCACAAGGCAACGCGGGCCGTAGGTAAAGATGTTGCTGACGCAGACGTCCTCGGCGTCGATCAGGTGGACCATATCACCGTAGACGCGGCGGATCTCGTCACGCACGGTGGCCGTCGTCTCGCTGTCCATCGTCCAGCCTGAGTAATGCTGACCGCTGAGCCAGTTCGAGAAATGCTGGCGCGAGATGAAGTGCTGGTTGGTCAGACACTGCTCGATCACGCCGCCGCGACCGCCGCCCAGAATGAAGTCGTTCCAGACCGCACCGAAGGCCTGCTTGACCGAGAAATTGTCACAGCCCGTAAAGTCAATGCCGTTGAAGGTGGTGGTCAGCGTGACGTTGTGGGCATAAACGCCCTCACCCAGACCCTTGATGGCCGACTGGAGCTGCGTGATCACGTCATCGTTCTCCAGCAACGTCTTGGCCTCCTCGGGATTGTAATCGCCGCAGAAGATACGCAGACCGTTGACACCCGCGCGGGCATTCAGCTTGACCGTCGCATCGTCGGCAACGTAGGTGAGCAGCACCGTACCGACCACGCCGTCCTGACCGCGGTTGGAGTCGCGCATAAAGAAGGGAGCGGCGCCGCGAAGCTCGACGCCTGCGGGGACGGTGACCGTCTCATAAATGCTATAGATACCTGCGGGGATGAAGACGATGCCGCCCGTCTTGCCTGCCTCGTCCAGCGTTGCCTGGATCAGCTTGGAGACGTCGGTGGTCGTCTTGGAGAGCGGAAGCACGGGCGCGACGTACAGCTTGGCTACGGGCTTTTCGTAGGTCGCGTGCTTGATCGCGTAGCTCGACACGTCGGTGGGATCGTTGTAGGTACGAGCCTTGCCGACCGAGACGATACCGCCCTTACCCGTCACCGTCACGTCGCACATCTTGAGCGCGCCCGTGGCAGCGGAATTGTAAACGGCGACCTCGGAGGCGTCGATGGTGGCCTTGGCCAGCGTTGCGCCGCCGTAGCCGTTGAGCGACTCGACCACGATGCCGTAGCGGCAGCGCTCGATCGTGACGTCATAGATCACGCCCCAGTAATCGTGCGTGGAGTGACCCGAAGGCATATAAATGGCCGTACGTGCATCCTCGATATACAGCTCCGAGAGGTGCGTGTCGTCCAGTCCGTTGAACTGCATAGCGACCGTATTCTCGCGGCAGAAGTCGCGCAGAGCGGTCTCGTTCTTGCAGGCGTATCCCGCGCCCGCCGTTGCCCAGTAATCGGGCGTGATGCGGATGTCCACGCTGTTGCCGACCTCGGTCGAGTGGTACATCTCGACACCCGTCTCGAGCGCCGTCATACGCACGCGCTCGATCTGCACAAGCTCGTGCGAGTCATCGGCGTGAACGTCGATACCGATGCCGCGATACGAGTTGAGCAGCGTGACGTTATTGATGGTCACGCAGGAGGGCGCCTGACAGTACAGCGTGTAGCCGTACTTGACCACGTCGTCCGCCTTCTGGTCGGGATAGTAGAAGGTCAGACCGTCCACCGCGCAGTTCTGCGTCATCGAGATGAGCGGGTCGCGCGTGCGGTCGGCCAGATATTTTTCATCCAGCACCGCCGTCTTCGCGAGGATCACCGTACCGTACTCGGCCTTGCCTGCCGCGACCGTATCGGGGTCCTGCCAGTCGCCCTTGAGCATACAGCCCATGGGGACGGTGACGGTATTCGTCACCAGATATGTACCTGCGGGCAGGAAGACCGTTCCGCCGCCGCGTGCGTACAGATCATCCAGCGCCTGCTGGATGGCCTTGGTGCTGTCCGTCTTACCCGTCGGGTCGGCGGCGTAAGGATACTCGGTCGCCACGATATGCGCCACGACCAGATCGTCGGGCGTATAGACGGTATCGACCAGCACGGGGTCGTCGTTATGGGCATAGGAGAAATCGTTCTTCAGCGAGGTGACGGGCTTACCGTCCCCGCCATAGAGGATCTGGGAGACAAAATAGTTTGCCGCCTCCAGCGTCATCTCGGCGGTCGCGCCCAGCACGATGAGCTTGTTGCCATCGACGCGGATGAGGTAGCTGTTCGCGCCCATCTCGGCCTTGGCCGCCTTGCTCTCGGGGCGGTCGACGCTACCGACGAGGATCTCCACGCGGGCAGCGACCTCCTCGGTCGTGGGTGCGCCCGTCAGCCAGTCGGAGCTGAGCTTGGGCTTTTCTCCGTGCGCCTCGTTGATGGCGTTACGGATCAGACGCGCCGCGTCCTCCTCGGCGTCGGCGCCGAACTCGCTGACAATCACCACGTAGTCGGCGGGATTACTCAGCGGGAAGTCCGTGCCCAGAGAGGGCTCGGAGGGCTGTGCGGGATCGTCCGCGGGGGGAGCATCAGGCTCGACGGGGGTGTTGGGCTTGCAGGCGGCGAGCGCGAGCAGGACCATCACCAAGGCGAGCAAAAGTGAAAGGCATCGTTTCATCAAAACATTCTCCTTTGCATTGGATTTCGATGCCTTTAGTATACCATATTCCAGGCAGGATTGTAAAGAGGATTTTCAAAAAACTATCTTTCTTTTGTCAAAGAAAAAAGGGAGAGGGGCTTTTTCATTCAAGCCCCTCTGTTTTTTTCACTTGCACACGTAAATGTCATCCAGATACACCGTCGGCTTGTCGCCGTCCGCCGTAATGCAGTAGATGCGCAGGAAATCGATCGCCGTCGGATCGATGGGCGGCTCCTTGCCGCTCACCGCGCTCGAAAACGGCAGATACAGCTCGTTCCAGCCCGCCGCCGTCGCGTGCGCGTTCATATACCAGCACCACTCGGACACGTCCTCGCGGCCGCCCGATCCGATCTCGATCTGACCGTCCTTGATGGCCAGCGGCTTGTCGCCCACGTAGATCCACACATGCAGATAACCGTCCTCGACGTAGTCCGATACGTCGATCGGCTCGGCAAAGCTCACCTGCAGATAGATGTGTCCGCCGTCGTGACGGTAGGACGCCGCACCCTCCTTCACGTAAGTCGGGTCGGTGTTGACCGTCACCTGCGTCACGCCCTCGGGCAGCGTCTCGCCGTCAAGCAGCATCATTTTTTCGGTCACGGCAACGGCAAGCTTGGGATCGACCGTACCGTCCTCGCCGATGAGGTCGAGCGGGTCGTCCGCCTCGTCCACCTCACCGTAGCAGGCAATGAGCGTGACCTTGCCGCCCGTGCCGACCGCACCGCCCCAGCCCGTGTCGGTGTAAGCATCCGCGATCTTGACGTACAGCGTGCCGCGGCGGCTCTCGCTGCCCATCGCGTCCGCGAGCGGCGACAAAAGGTCGTAGCCGCGCATCAGCATCGGAAGTCCCTGATCGTCCTTCGCTCCCTCGTAGCGGTAAACGTCAACCCAGCTTTGCGTATCCAGCGACACCTGCAAATGCAGCTGCTGACCCGTCGGCGCGATCCAGACGAGCCGCGAGAGCGCCGCGCGGTCGCTGATAGGATAGGTGTAAATGATCTTGTTCTGCTTGTCTGCGTAGCGGCTCTTGCCCGTCCCTTGGATGAACGAGCCCTTGTCCGCCGTCAGATGTCCGTTCTCGCCCTCGGTGTTGACCGAAAAGACGAATCGCTGCACGCGGTCATAGTCGCCAACGACCTCATCCTCATCATCGGGCGCGGCGGGGAGGTCGGGTTCTTCGTCGGCAACGTACTCACCGTAAAACGCCTCCAGCGTGACGGGCGCACCGACGGCGATCGCGCCGCCCCAGCCTGTGTCGGTCGAGGCATCGCACACCTTGAGATAGACCGTCAAGGTGCGCTTGAGCGAGCCGAGAGACGGACGAAGAGGCGTCAGCAGATCAAACTCGCGCGCCTCGATCGCAAGACCGCGATCGTCAGCCGCACCGTCATAGCGGTAGACGGTCGTCCAATCGCTGCCGTTCAGCGACACCTGCAAATGCAGCTGCTGACCGACCGTCGCCAGCCACGCAAGGCGCGAGAGGTCAGGGGTAACGGTGACCGAATATCGGTAGATGATCTCGTTGGTCTTGTCGGCATAGCGCACGTTGCTCTGCCCCGCGGTGAACGAGCCCTTCTTGTTGCCAAGGAAGCCCGCCTCGCTCGCGTCGCCCACGTAAAATTCCTGCGTTTTCAGACCCTCAAGCACGACGCCGCCGCCCTCGCTGGGCGTATCGTCGCACAGATAGATATCGTCCACGTAGACTCTGGGCGTGCTGCCGTCGGTGGTCTGAAGATAGAGACGGAAATAGTTGAGGCGCGTGGGATCGAAGGGCGCGCCGCTATGCTCGGTCGAGTTGGGAATGGACAGCTTCAGCTCGTTCCAGCCCAGCTTGGTGATATAGGTCGAGGCGTTCCACGACAGCTCCTGCACGTCGCACGTGCCCGACGAGCTGATCTCGATCTGACCGCCGCTCACGTGCGCTTTGCCGTCGACGTATACCCAAAGATGCAGATATCCGTCCTCCATCAGCACCGAGATATCCACGGGGTCGAAGACGCGCGCCACCGAGGCACCGCTCAGG
The DNA here is from genome assembly GCA_017631215.1 of Clostridia bacterium. GTDB lineage: Bacteria > Bacillota > Clostridia > Oscillospirales > CAG-272 > SIG644. Next base: position 7,607 of record JAGBTR010000226.1, read on the forward strand.
CGCCAAGACGCCTTGCCCTGCTTGACGTAGTCGGGCGCCTTGTTGAGCATCAGCGAGCCGTCCACCGTCTCGCAGTCGAACAGCGACAGCTTGCCGTCCACGATCTCGCGGAAGATCACGGGCGCGCTCGGCACGTTCTCACGAAGCGGCGAGGACGGTCGAACGTCCGCAAGGGACGCCTGCGGCTCAAGCTCGACGCCCCGGTCGATCTCTGCCAGCGCAAAATAGATATCGTCGATATACATATCGGGATGCTCAAGCGTGATGCCGACCTGGTGGGTCACACGCACCGCCGTGACGCGGGAAGGGTCGAAGCTTCCCTGCACGACCGCGCCCGTCAGCGGCAGATACAGCTCGTTCCAGCCGTGCGAGCGCAGGCTGGTCGAGGTCGACCAGCGGATATGACCGCCCAGCGAGCTCTCAACCTGAATATATCCGCTCCACCAGACGTTCGTCAGATCCTCAATATACACCCACATATGCAGGTAGCCGTCCTCGGTCATAAAGTCGGTCAGGTCGAGCGGCTCGAAGGTGTCGAGCATAACCAGATCGACGTTCGTGTCGGCGTTCGAGGTATAGTACAGCGCGGTGTCGCCGCTCTTGGCGAATTCGCCGCCGCGGTACTGCGTCACGCCGACCACGCCCTCGGCGTTGCCGTCGTTGATATCCAGACGGCGGTATTCCTCATAGGTGCGCTGTTGTGCGTCGCCGCGCGTCGAGTCGAAGCTCGGCTCATACCAATCGCTGATGGCGATGCGATTATACAGCTTAAAGGTCGAGTCGCCGTCCACGCGGAGCGACTTGCCGCCCGAGCGGAGCACGCCCACCGCCACGACGTCCGAGCCTTGGGTGATCTCAAACATAGGATTCAGACCGTGTGCATCGGACGAGATGTTGAGCAGCGTCGCGCTTGCCGCCTCGGTATAGATGATGCGGCCGGGCGTGAACATAAAGACGTTGGACACCTGCTCGCCCTCGGCGCCGATGATCTCAATGACGTTGTAGTGGGTGCGAAGAAGATCGTCGCGCAGCGTCGAGATGGCCTCGGGCTCGTAGGCGTGCGTCGCCGTCCAGGCGGGGACGTCACAGCGCGTGCCGTCCAGATGCCCCATATCGGCCAAGGGGTTGCGGTCGATCATATGGAAGGTATTCATCACGCGGTCGACCACGCCGCCCTTGCCGCCCACGCGGGCAAAGGTATGGAAGGCACAGCCAAACGCCTCGCGGATGAGGTGGTCGTCACAGCCCGTAAAATCAATGCCGACGAAATTGCCGAGCAACGTCGAGTTGATAACGTAAACGCCGCGCCCCTCGCCGCGCACGGTAGCGGCCGTCTCCACGACGCGCTCGCCCTCCTCGATGCACGCAAGGGCGTCCGTGGGCGTATAGGCGGGCGAAAAGACGACCAGCGCGTTGATGCCGGCGTCCTCCTTGAGCGTGATGGCCGCGCCGTCTGCCACGTAGGAGATCAGCACGGTACCACACAGCTCGCCGTGGACGAACGTGTAGGTATAGATATCGGTCGCGCCGCGAAGCTGGACGCCTGCGGGGACGGTGACGGGGGCGGTTAACGTATAAAATCCTGCGGGCAGATAGACCACACCGCCCGTC
>JAGBTR010000227.1 GCA_017631215.1 Clostridia bacterium
AATTGCTCTTGGAAATGACACCCGAAAGCTTGCGAATTGCTTGCGACATCATTCTCGCCTGTACACCGACCATCGACTGTCCCATATCGCCCTCGATCTCCTGACGGGGAACGAGCGCCGCGACCGAGTCGACCACGACCACGTCGATCGCACCCGTGCGGACCAGCTCCTCGGTGATCTCAAGCGCGTCCTCGCCGCAGTCGGGCTGAGAGACGAGCAGAGCGTCGGTGTCAACGCCCAGAGCCTTGGCATAAACGGGATCGAGCGCGTGCTCGGCATCGATGAATGCCGCCTCGCCGCCCGCCTTCTGCGCCTCGGCAATGATGTGCAGGGCAACGGTCGTCTTACCCGAGGACTCGGGGCCAAAGATCTCGATGATACGGCCGCGCGGCACGCCGCCGATGCCAAGGGCAAGGTCGAGGGACAGCGAGCCCGTGGGGATCGCCTGAACTGCCATCTGGGTGTTCTCGCCCAGCTTCATGATCGCGCCCGCGCCAAAATCGCGCTCGATCTTGGCCATCGCGGTCTTGATCGCCTTGGCGCGCTCCTCCTTATCGGATACCATCGCAACGACGGGGACGTTCTTCTTGTTCGATTTCGTAGCCATAGCTTCAGTTCCTTTCTTTCAGTCGCACGGCAAAATGCCGTCTTGTTTCCTTCGATGGCATCATTATATCACATCTGTTTTCTCTTGTCAATAGAAAAATGCCAAAAACGGAAAAATATTTTTATTCAACATTTTTTGATTGCAAAAAATGCTTTTTTAATTTCCGTACTCGGAACAGAATAACCGCGCGAGATCGCTTTGCTTATGTGCTTTTTGCCGATGCCAAGCGTTTTATAGGCGAGACGTATGCCGCGGACGTTGCACTCGCGCTCGGACAAGACCTTGCCGTGCCGCTGAAGAATTATTGAAAAAAGCAGGAGGACGGCACTTGACACAGATACCGTCCTTGTGTTATAATATCACGATAGCTCCGCCGAACGGTCGCGCCGTATGTTGCCGAAAGGTATTACGGTGAGGAAAGTCCGGGCTTCAAAGGGCAGGATAGCTGATAACGTCAGCCGCGGGAGACCGCCGGGAAAGTGCAACAGAAATATACCGCCCACGCTTGTGGGTAAGGATGGAAAGGCGAGGTAAGAGCTCACCCACTTGTACGGTAACGTACATTTGCTGTAAACCCTATCCGAAGCAACACCCAAGGAGTGCGTTGGCCCGACGTATGCGCTCAGGGTGGCACGGCGTACGCGCCGAAGCCTGTCGGTGACGATAGGCGAAGATTGATGACCGTTTAAGACAGAACCCGGCTTACAGACGAAGCTATCAAAAAAGCAGACCGCACAAGCGGTCTGCTTTTTTTTGGTGCATCAGCCCATCTCGGCAATGAGCACGGTCATATCGCCGTCCAACGTGACCTCACCCAACGTGGCGGGCAGATAGTAGCCGTCCGCACGGTTAACGTCGTAGGTCTCGATGTTGGAGCGAATGAAGCCTCTGCCGTCCAGACAGAGCAGGAAGGCAAACGACCGCTCATCGACCGTCAGCATGGTCGATTTGGTGACGTGCAGCTTGCGCGTCTTGAAATAACGGCAGTGTGCCAGCGTATCGCAATCGACGTCTCCTGCCTCGTAGCGGATGTCGTTGACATCATCCTCGGTGAAGGGAACGGTCACGTCCAGCGCCTTATCGACGTGCAGCTCGCGCAGCGCACCGTCCGCGCCGCGACGGTCGTAGTCGTAAACGCGATAGGTCAGATCGCAGTTCTGCTGGATCTCGGCGATCAGAATGCCCGCGCCGATGGCGTGCAGCATACCGGAGGGAATGAAATAGGTCTCTCCTGCGTGAACGGGGCAATGGTTCATAGTCTCAGACAGCTTGCCTGCGCGAACCATATCGCGGAATTCCTCGGCCGTCATACCGTCCTTCAGACCGTAAATGATCTCAGCACCCTCGTCGGCTTCAACGATGTACCACATCTCGGTCTTGCCGCGATCGTTTTCTACGCGGGACGCGTAATCGTCGTTGGGGTGAACCTGCACGGACAACTTGTCACAAGCGTCGATCAGCTTGACGAGCAGAGGGAAATCGCCGCCGGTATAGTAGCTGCCCACGACACTGTTTCCATAAGCATCAATGTATTCGCGAATGCTCATACCGGTGCAACCGCCGTTCTCGATGACGCTCATTTCTTTTTCACGGACGGTCAGCATCCAAGCCTCACCGACCGTGTCGGCATCGGCCTGCATACCCCAACCATCGAGCAATCTTTTGCCACCCCACAGCGGAGACTTGGTAACGTAGGAGAGCTTGAGCGGATATAAATGCTTCATGATGTACCTCGCTTCTTGTCGAAAAAATACGACAATGATATATTTAATGACATATTCAACGACGAAATGTTGTTGTAATTTTAAGGAGGACCTTGTAAGACGCGTTTTTCTCATTATACCACAAGGTTAATCTTTTGTCAATCCCCCGCGCGGAAGACGGTACGGTATTGACCGCAAAAGATGTGAATTTTTTGAAATGTGGGTGAAATCCATTGATTTTTTGGCTTTGATATGGTACAATGAATAAAATTCGCTCAAAAAATCGACGGTTGATTCGCAAAAGTGACGATTGCGTCTGAAGACCCCGTCTGAAAGTGAGGAACGAAATGGATCGCAATGCCAAGCACGCCATACCGCTGTTGTTTCTGATC
>JAGBTR010000228.1 GCA_017631215.1 Clostridia bacterium
ACGCCCGAATTGGCGTGAACTCAGCCATCAAGTCCATCCTCGACCTCTCCACCGCCTACGGCTTTAACCGCAATCTCTGGCAGGCGTATCTCACCTACCACCTCGTCACTTGCGAAAACTCCTTCTCGCTCACCTGTGAGAGAGTCGGCGCAACCGAGGGCGGAAGTATCAATCAGCTTGCCAAGGCCGATCTGGCGGTTTTCCACAAACTGTTTCACTTTGATTTTTCCGCTTGGGAGCAAAAGCTCGGTACAAGCGTCTTTTCCGTTTTGACCGACTACCATTCCATTCCCAAGCGTTCCTGCCTGTATAATGCCGGCGTCAGCGCGATCATCAATGATCTCTCCGCCCGTCTGGACGCGGCGAGCGACGAGAACGAAATGTTCGATCTTCTCACCGCCCACTACCGCGACTATGGCGTTGGTATGTTCGGTATGAACCGCGCCTTCCGTATCGCTGAGAGCGAGGACGGCGAGGTCGAGTTTGTTCCCGTCAACAACGCCGACAACGTGCGTCTTGCCGATCTTGTGGGCTACGAGAGCCAAAAAGCGGCGCTCGTTGAGAACACGCGCGCCTTTGTGCGTGGTCAGCGCGGCAACAACGTGCTGCTTTACGGTGATAGCGGTACGGGTAAATCGACCAGCGTCAAGGCGGTGCTGGGCGAGTATTTTGGCGAAGGACTGCGCATGATCGAAATCTATAAGCACCAGTTCCGCGCGCTGTCCGCCATTATTTCTGCCGTCAAGAAGCGCAACTATCGCTTCATTATATATATAGACGACCTCTCGTTCGAGGAAAACGAGGTCGAGTACAAATTTCTCAAGGCCGTCATTGAGGGCGGCGTGGAAACGCGCCCTGAAAACGTGCTCATTTACGCCACGTCCAACCGCCGCCACCTTATCCGCGAGGTGTGGAGCGATAGGAACGACATGGAGCACGACGGTGACGTCCACCGCTCGGACACCATGGAGGAAAAGCTCTCTCTTGCCGAGCGATTTGGCGTGTCCATCAACTATTCCAACCCCACGCCGAGCGAGTTCAAGACCATCGTTCGGACGCTGGCCGAGCGCGAGGGCTTGAAGATCGACGAGCAGACGCTGCTCCTGGAGGCCAACCGCTTCGAGCTGCGCCACGGCGGCGTTTCGGGACGCGCGGCGCGCCAGTTTATTGATTATATGAAGACAAAGGAGGCTTGAGATCGATGTTGACGTTGGACAAGATTTATCAGGCGGCGTTTGTGCTCAAGCAGGTCGCCCGCAAGACCGACCTCATCTACGCGCAAAAGCTGTCGGGTGAGAATCAGATCTACTTAAAAACCGAAAATTTGCAGGTGACGGGCAGCTTCAAGCTGCGCGGTGCCTATTACAAGATCAGCCAGCTGACCGACGAGCAGCGAGCCGCGGGCATTCTGGCCTGCAGTGCAGGCAACCACGCGCAGGGCGTGGCGTTGGCGGCGACCCGTATGGGCGCCAAGAGCGTCATTTGTATGCCCGACGGCGCGCCCATTTCCAAGGTCGAGGCCACGCGCGCGCTGGGCGCGGAGGTGTGTCTTGTTCCCGGCGCGTACGACGATGCATACGAGCACGCGCGCAAGCTGGAGGCAGAGACGCACGCGACCTTCATTCATCCGTTTGACGACGAGGAGGTCATCGCGGGGCAGGGAACGATCGGTCTGGAGATCCTGGGCCAGCTCGACGACGTGGACGCTGTGGTCGTTCCCGTTGGCGGCGGCGGACTGATCTCGGGCGTTGCCTATGCCATCAAGCAGCTGCGCCCCGACGTCAAGGTCTACGGCGTGCAGGCGGAGAACGCCTCCGCGATGGCGCAGAGCCATCAGGCGCACAAGCTGGTGTCGCTTGACAGAGTTTCGACCTTTGCCGACGGCATTGCGGTCAAGCATCCCGGCTCGCTGACCTTCTCGCTGATCGAGCAGTACGTAGACGACATCGTAACGGTGACCGAGGACGAGATCGCGACGGCGATCCTTGCGCTGATCGAGAAGCAGAAGCTGATCGCGGAGGGCGCGGGTGCTGTCAGCGTGGCGGCTGCGATGTTTGGCAAGCTGCCGATCAAGGGCAAAAACGTGGTGTGCCTTGTTTCGGGCGGCAACATTGACGTTAACATTCTCTCGCGTGTCATCACGCGCGGCTTGGTCAAGAGCGGTCGCAACACGACCCTCCAGATCGCGCTTGAGGACAAGCCCGGTCAGCTTGAGGGCGTCAGCCGCATCATCTCGCGCTGCGGCGGCAACGTGGTCAGTGTTCACCACGAGCGCTCCGACGCCAATATGCCCATCTCGAGCTGCTATCTCAAGATTGGTCTTGAGACCCGCGACTTTGCCCAGATCGATGAGATCAAAGCATCCTTGCGCGAGGCTGGGTTTACGTTGGTGTAATAATAAGGATACGTTCAAATTTTGATTTGTTAGTGGGAAAGCTGAATTTCACACAACTTCTCCTCTTTACGCTCACACTGCCTACGGCGCGTTCGCGGTTTGCTGTTGGTGTTCATTCTTTGGCGCTCGCCAAAGAACGAACCAAGAAAACGAGCAAGGGGCTTTGCCCCTTGACCCCGCGCCGCTGCGCGGCGCCCGCAAGCCGCTTCGGTGCTCCGCTTCGCTTCGCAAGGCGCGGCTTGAAGGTTTGGTTAGGCGAAATGCTCCGTCTTGTTCGGCACCGCCTCCAAGACGAGTTGGGCTGGAAATTTAGGCCCGACTTTGGGCGAATCGCCGCCCGCATAACAAAAATGGGGGAGTGCGGCTGAAAGCGTTTTGGAAAACGGCAGAGGGACACCTATGCGCCGAAGTAGGAGGGAAATCTTTGGATTTCCCGACGCGCTTTCTCGATAGCCTACAATCATTTTCGCAACCGAGGAAAAATGTTGACAAACATTTTTGCCTCGGGGCGGAAATATCGAT
>JAGBTR010000229.1 GCA_017631215.1 Clostridia bacterium
CAATTGCGACGGATGGACAGGTTGACGTAAATGCCCATCTCCTCCGCCATCGCGATCAGATCGAGGATGTTGTTGCAATCCTTCATGTGATCGTAGTAGACGAAGATAGAGATCGCGTTCATACCGATGTCCTTGATGTGCTCAAGGTCATATCTGACGACGGTGGGATCGTAGGAGGCGTTGCTGACGTAGTGCTCAAAATAGGACTGACCGTTGCCATCCAGCTGATTCTCAGCCATGCCGTAGGAGGGCATATAGTTGACGCCGAAGAAGGTCACGGGCTTGCCGTCGATCTTGAACATACCGTCTTCCATATAGACGAACTCGCGCTCACTCTCGGGCTTGGGCGACCAGTAGCGGATGTCCTGCTCGATGCGGTCAATGACCTCACCGTTCAGCGTCATGGTCGCGACCGCGCGGTCGGGCTGACCCTTGGAGAACTCATAGTTAGCAGAAATGGAAGAAACGTAGTTGCGGATGCTCTTGGAATCAAAATCATCGGTCGAGAAGGAGAACAGCTCCTTGGTACCGTTGTACAGCTTGACCTCGGTCTTAAGACCGTTGGGATCGGAGCCGCCCAGCTTGACGTAGGTCGCACCTGCACGGATGGTTTCGGTGTCCTCGGGGATGTAGATGTGCTCGGTCGTACCGCCGTCCACAAGGAAGACGCTTCTCGTCATTGCCTTGACCGTCTCAGCGATGGCGGCAATACCGTCAGCGTTGTAGAAATCGTCGGTGGTGGCACTGAAGCAGCCCAGCATCGAGCCCTCCAGCTTGCCGTTTCGGGTGGTCGTGGACGAGTTGATGGTCAGCCAAGCGGCATAGCCCGAATGCAGACCCTTCTCATCGGTCACGCGGAGCAGGGGAATGAAGCGAGCGTTTGTCGCCTTTTCAAAGCCGACGCCCTCACGGCCGGGATGGCAGGAGATCAGGCCCTTGGGAAGCACGTAGTCGCGATCGGAAACGATGACCTGATTGTCATAGGTCTCGATGTTGGCCGCATTGGTGATGGGGTAGAGCTCGTACATCGGAGCGACGTGGTCGATCGTGGTCTCAATAAAAGTAGGGAATTCCTGCTTTTCTTGATCGATATAGATCAGCGCAGGGTCAGCGATAACGAAGGATTTCGAGGTCGAAGAATTGCCCTCAAATCCAAGACACAGCTGATTCAGGCTACCGATATTGACATGAGACTCGGAAGAGGCCTTACTGTCATTGCGCAGCTCGAAATCGGAAGCGTAGTAGAGCTTATATTCCCACTCCTGCGTAACGGTAGCGGCGGTAGACCAACGGCATCCGGCGCTGTCACGAAGCTCAAAGTAGAGGCTGTCCGTGTTGGTGTCGTTCGTCTTGATCCAGAAACCGATCGCATTGTACTCACCCTTCACGCCAACAGAGAACAGAAGGTTGTCCCAGCCGTCGACACTGTCAACGGTGTAGCAGAACTGACGGCTGCTGCCCTCAAGACCGTAATCATCGACCTTTCTCGTTACCGGGATCGAAGCAGTCTTGACGTTGCGCACAGGCTTGTTCAGATTGGTCGAGGTAGAGGTGTCAAAGAAAATCTTGCGCTGATCGTCCGTCAAGGATGCGATCGTTCTGTTATACGCCTCCTCCTTGGAGATCCAGCCGTCCTTCGTATCATAAAGGATGGTCTCAAAGGCAGGACCGCCCAGAAGCAGGACGCGACCGCCGTTGTTCATATAGTTGAGCAGTGCATCGCCTGCCGTAGAGGGCATAGTGTCAGCACCCGCAATGACCAGCGTGCCGTACGTATTGGCATCGAAGACGGAGGCCGGGTCGTCGTTCAGCGTCTTGAGCGTGACCGACTTGGCGACGCCCTGAAGCGAGGTGTACAGCGCATCGACGTAGGTCAGCGAGGACTTGGTGACGTAAAGAGCGACGTCGGTAGCACGGTCGGAGGTTTCAATGAAGTTCAGATTTGCAGGAACAGAGATGGAGGTCATCTGCGTGAAGCTGCTCTCCGACGTGTAGCTGCAATATGTATTCAGGAAATAAGCAACGGCTTTAGACAGCATCGCATCGTTACCGCCCGCAATGACGATCTTATTGCCGCTGACGGCGACACCGTACTCATTGGGGGCAAGGGTATCGATCAGTGCAGTCGACTCGGCACGATTGGTCTTACCGACAAGAATCTCCTTGATGTCGGCGTTGTTATCCTTGTCGTCCCAGTCCGTCTTGATCGCGGGCTTGACACCCGTGACGGTCTCAATGGCCTTGCGCAGACTCGAGGTCAGACCCCTGACAGTCGAATTGGCAAAGTCACTGTAGACGATACAATACTCGCTGGCACCGTTGGCAACGAGATCGATCGTCTCACCCGAGGGAGTGTCGGGCGTGACGGGAGTGTCGGGATCCTCAGTGCCTTCATCGGGCAGATCGGGATCGGTGGGGGTGTCGGGCGTATCGTTACAGCTGACCAGCGTCAGCACAGGAACAAAAACAAGCAGACACACCAAAAGCAAGGTAAGAAATTTTTTCATAACGTGCTTTCCTTTCTTTAAAAGTAAATTTGTTCAGACGTTGCGATAAACAAAATCCATATTATTATAACATTTTATGCATTGCTTAACAAGTGGCAACTCCACCAAAAAGCACTTGCTTTTTTTGGTCAAAAAGACAAGACTCTCGCGAGAATAAAACGAGGGGTGATGCTACACGCGGCAACATCACCCCTTGGGATCAATGGATTTATTTAACTGTAGTGGTATAAAGCGAACCGAACTGTACGCCCTCGATCTCGAAGCGGATATTCATTGCGCCCTTGCCCGTAACGGGGAAGGTCACCTCGACGTTCTCCAGATAATCAACGTCCTTGTCAATGGTGACGTCAACGTCGATATCGCTACCTTCGATGGATACGATCGAAACCGTGCCTGCACGCCATACACTTTGCTTGGTGTTGCAGACAATGGCTTTGGCGTAGGTCTTGCCGCCCTCGGTGTAAAGCTCAAGGCTCTTGATCATACCGTTGACGTAGCGGAGCGGATATGTCCCCGTCTTTTCGGTGTCACCGACCGATTCGGTGTAGACTTTGTCAGCGTAGGGGAACTCACCGAAGTCGGTCTGCTCGGCGTGGATCAGATCGACGAATCTGCCCTCACGCACGGCGGCATACAGATCATCCTTGATGGCTCTGTACATACCGTAGATGGTCTTGATGTGATCGTCACGCTCGACCGTCAGCAGTGCGTCAGGCTCGGGGCGTGCGCCCTGCTCGATGAACTTGGGCGCGTACTCGCGGAGCAGCGTCGTGATCTCGCGGTCAGAGCCGTCGGGGTTGAGAATGCCGTAATCGGAGTTCTCGCCGATGCGGAAGCCGCCCGCGTAGAACCAAGCGTACATACCCGAGGTGTAGGACTTCAGACAGTATTCGAGCGTGTATCTGTAATAATCAGCCGAGGCCTTGAGCGCGGAGGAGCTGGGATCGAAGTTACCGTC
>JAGBTR010000230.1 GCA_017631215.1 Clostridia bacterium
AGGAGCGGCGCGCGCTCCGCGACCGATGCGAACAGCGGTCGCGCCTCATCCAGTCTGCCCAGCTGATACAGCAGAGTGGCGTGGGAAAAGTCCATATGCACACGCTCGAGCGGTACGGTGGTCTCTTTGGGGATGTAGCGCTCCTGCGCGTAGGCAAGACAGCCCTCGGTGTCGCCGTCCAGGAGCATACGGAAGAAGGCGAAGGCGGGGTAGCCTGCGCGGATACGGGCTTGGTCTTTGTCAACGGATACCTCGCGCTCGAAGCGGTCGCACAGGGCGCGGAGCTCGTCCGTCTCGCCGCGGCGGTAACGGATCTGCGAGAGCATCAGCAGGTAATAATAGCGGAAGCGACGTGCCTTTTTTTCGCCCAGCATACGCTCACACAGATCGACCACCGCGGCATCGTCACCGAGATAATAGGCGACCGTGATATCCTGCACGGCAAAGCGGTCGAGCGAATTCGTCGCGCGGCGGGCGGTGTAGTAGCTCTTGGGGTCGAGCTGCTCGGTCAGGATGGGTGTCAGATAGCGCGCTTGCAGACGCGTGATGAGGACGGCGGGGACGAGATAGGCAAACGGGAACAGAAGGAGGACGGCGGCGATCAGCACCCCGAACGAGCCCGAGACAAGGGCGGCGAACAGCAGAACGATCGCAACGGCGGCGTTCAGCACGGCGAGGCGCTTGATCTTTTTGTTGTAGAGATCGATGATCTCCTGTAAGTTAGTTCGTTCCATGCCCTGTCTCCTTTTTTGTTGATAGTGTCTTGATCGACCAAATGACAGACGGGATGGTCATGACCACGCCGCCCACCCAGAGCGCCAGGACCGTCGTGCCGAACAGGAGCGCACCGACGATGAGGAGGACGGTCGGGATGCGGCGCCACAGCCGCACCAGATAAAAGAAGCCTGTGAACAGCCCGACGAACACGGCGGCGGGGATCAGCATGGCGGGCCACGCGGTCGCGGCGGGGAGCAGCTTGGACATCAAGCTCCCCCATATGAGCCAGAGAAGGATGAACAGCACAGTGCCGACCATGAGATAGACGATGGCGCTCCTGCGCGTGAACACGCGAGTGGATGCGGTGGGGCTGTCGGGGGCGAGGCGTACCGTCTCGGCTTGCAGCTCGGCCAGCGTGGGCGGTGCGGGCAGAGTCGGTGGCTCGGTGGGCGAGGGGAGCGAGTCCTCGAGCAGCTCCTGACGGCTGACACCGAAGATGTCGGCCATCTTGAGTAGCGTTTCGGTCTTGGGGACGGCTGCCCCCGTTTCCCATTTGGAGACAGCCTTGTTGGTCACGCCCAGCAGCGCCGCCAGCTCCTTTTGAGAGAGGTCGCATCTTTTACGCAATTCGTATAGCTTTTCCGATAGCATATTGCGCCTCCTCTCAAGTGGTTGGTTTTCTATAGTGTACCACGCGCCCCCGAAAATGTCAAGGACAAAAAATCGAATAGCGGTAGAACTTGCGTGTTCGGCGGCAAGGTTGGCTCACTGTGGAATTTCGAGTGCTGACTCAATGGATCGTGGAGCGATTCGCCCGAAAACAAGGAGATTGGTGGCAGACTCAATGAATCGTGGAGCAAAAACGACATTTTTTATGTGTTTTTGGTCGCTTGTCCATTGACTTTTTGACGGATATGTAGTATAATATATAAAACTATAACTATACGAATCTCCGCGCGAGCCGTGAGAGGCGGGGGAGCAAGCCCCTCCCTTGTATGGCACACAAGCGCGAGCAAAAAACGCGACAGTCACAATGCCTTTTTGAGAAAGGAAAACGATATGAAACGATCCAAACGATTTGAAGCGCTCGATCAGCGCCCCGTCAATCTGGACGGCTACATCGGCGAATGGCCCGAGATGGGCTTCGTCGCTATGCACAGCCCCTACGATCCCAAGCCCTCGATCAAGATCGTCGGTGGCAAGGTCACCGAGCTTGACGGCAAGGCACGCGCCGACTTTGACTTTATCGACACCTTTATCGCCGATTACGCCATCAACCTCCAGCGCGCACCGATGTCTATGTCGGTGTCCTCGCTCGAGATCGCGCGCAAGATCGTCGACATTCACGTGCCGAGAAAAGAGATCCTGAAGATTTGCTCGGGTATCACGCCCGCCAAGATGGCCGAGGTCATCGGACATCTCAACGTGGTCGAGCTGATGATGGGTATGCAGAAGATGCGCGCCCGTCTTGTGCCCTCCAACCAAGCGCACATCACCAACCTCAAGGACGATCCCGTCCAGCTCGCGGCCGATGCCGCTGAGGGTGCGCTGCGCGGCTTTGCCGAGGAGGAGACGACGATGGGTATCGCCCGCTATGCGCCGTTCTCGGCGATGGCCATTCTCATCGGCTCGCAGGTCGGACGCCCCGGCGTGCTGACCCAGTGCTCGTCTGAGGAGGCGACCGAGCTTGACCTCGGTATCCGCGGCTTGACTACTTACGCCGAGACCGTTTCGGTCTACGGCACCGAAAAGGTGTTTGTCGACGGCGACGACACGCCCTACTCCAAGGCGTTCCTCAACTCCGCTTATGCGTCTCGCGGTCTGAAGGTCAGATTTACCTCGGGCGCAGGCTCGGAGGTGCTGATGGGATATAGCGAGAAGAAATCGATGCTGTATCTGGAGTGCCGCTGCTTGTACGTGACCAAGGGCGCAGGCGCGCAGGGTACGCAGAACGGTGCGATCAGCTGTATCGCCGTTCCCGCCTCGGTGCCCTCGGGCATCCGCGAGGTGCTGGGCGAGAATCTGGCGGCAACGCTGCTGGGCCTTGAGTGTGCCTCGGGTAACGACCAGAGCTTCTCCAACTCGCCGATGCGTCGCGCCATGCGTACGCTGCTCGAGCTGATGCCGGGTACCGACTTCATCTTCTCGGGCTACGCGGCAGAGCCCAACTACGACAATATGTTCGCCGGCTCGAACTTCGACGCCGAGGACTTCGACGATTACAACGTCATGCAGAGAGACCTGCAGGTGGACGGCGGTCTTCGCCCCGTCCGCGAGGAGGACGTCATCGCGGTGCGCCGCAAGGCGGCCAAGGCGGTGCAGTCGGTCTTCCGTTATCTGGGACTGACCGAGGTGACCGACGAGCAGGTCGAGGCGGTCGTCTACGCGCACGGCTCGCGCGATACGCTTGACCGCGACGTACCCGCCGATCTGATCGCCTGCGAGGATATGCTCAAGCGAGGCATTACGGGCATCGACGTGTGCCGCGCACTGGCCGAGACGGGTCACGAGGATATCGCCGGACGCATTCTCAACATGCTCAAGCAGCGCGTCATCGGCGACTATATGCAGACGTCGGCCATTCTGGACAAGGACTACCGCGTGCTGAGTGCCGTCAATACCCCCAACACCTATATGGGCCCCGGCACGGGCTACCGACTCGACGGCGAGCGCTGGGAGGAGATCAAGGACATCCCCCACCGCATCGACCCCCACAATCTTTGATTTGATGAATAACGGAGGAATCACACTATGCAACTCAATGAAGATATTCGCAGAAAGCTGACCGAGGCCGTCATCGCAGAATCCGCACAGCTCGACGGTATTCGCCCCGAGGAGATGCTGCATCAGGTCGTTGATTATCTGGAGGGCGCAGAGCCCCGCAAGGAATGCACCACGCAGAAGCTGATGGGTCACCGCGGCGTCGAGATCAACGAGGAGATCGTTCGCAAGGTCGCGATTGCCGTCATCAAGGAGTCCGAGCAGCTCGACGGCGTCGATCCCGAGGAAATGCTGCAGAAGGTCATTGGCGCGCTGCAGGGCGAGAGCGTGACCGAGATCAAGCCCGTCTCGACCAAGAGCGAGCTGTTCACCAACCGCGGCGTTGCGCTGGATGATGCCGTTTGCAAGCAGATCTCCGAGGCTGTCATCAAGGAGGCCGCTCAGCTTGAGGGCGTGATCCCCGAGGAGGCCATCGAGAAGGTGCTTTCCGCACTTCGCTCGCAGCCCGCACGCGAGATGGCGGCTGTGGCAACGGCGAAAGAGACGGCACCCGCCGCTCCCAAGACCGACCGCCCCGCGTCGATGGTCGGCGTGGAGCGCATCAATCCGAACAAAACGTCCTATAAGGGCTATCCCGTAGCCGAGAAGGGAAGCGACCCCAAGGAGGTCGTCATCGGCGTCGGACCCGGCTTCCAGAAGGAGATCCGCGCTACCATCTGCGGCATCCCGCTGGACGACGTGATCCGCGAGGTCAAGGCAGGCATCGAGGAGGAGGGTATGACTCCTCGCGTGGTCAAGGTGCTCAAGACGAGCGACGTTTGCTTTATGGGTCTTGAGGCTGCAAAGATCTCGGGCTCGGGCATCGGCGTAGGACTTCAGTCCAAGGGTACGGCGGTCATCCACCAGAAGGATCTGTATCCGCTGTCCAATCTGGAGCTGTTCCCGCAGGCACCGCTGATGACGCTGGAGACCTACCGCAAGATCGGTCAGAACGCGGCCAAGTATGCCAAGGGCGAGCAGGTTACGCCCGTCCCCTCGGTCAACGATCCTATGTGCCGCGCCAAGTATCAGGTCAAGGCGGCCATTATGCACATCGCCGAGACCGAGCAGGTCGATCCCAACTACCCCATCATCGCTTGGACGGATCGCTGATCTGACGGCGACCGATGTTTCGCCGACCGCGGCGTAAGAAAGGAAATGATCGCTATGAAATACCCTTTGGGTGAAAACGAAAGAGATAGAATCACATCCAAGACGGGCAAAAAGCTGGATGATATCACGCTGGATGCCGTCAAAGAGGGAAGCATCACCGCCGAGGATATCAAGATCTCCAAGGAGATGCTTCGCCGTCAGGGTCAGGTGGCGCAGGAGGCCGACAGCGCTCCGATGGCGCGCAACTTTGAGCGCGCGGCAGAGCTTGTCGACGTGCCCGACGACGTGATCCTGCAGATGTACAATATGCTTCGTCCCAACCGTGCGACCAAGGCGCAGCTGCTTGCCATGGCGGACGAGTTGGCCAACAAATACCATGCCAAGACCTGCGCAAAGCTTGTGCTGGAGGCGGCAGAGGTTTACGAAAAGAGAGGAATTTTGCTGTGAGGCTGATTGCCGGTGTGGATATCGGTAATTCAACCACAGAGGTCTGTATCGGCGCGGTCGACGCGCAGGGCGGCTTTCGCTTCGTCAGCAGCGCCATCACCCCGACGACGGGAACCAAGGGAACGCTTCCCAACGTTCACGGCATCAAGGCGGCGCTCTCCGAGGCACTCAGCCGCGGCGGCGTGACGCTCGCGGAGCTGTCGCTCGTTCGTATCAACGAGGCGGCCCCCGTCATTGGCGACACCGCGATGGAGACCATCACCGAGACGGTCATTACCGAATCCTCTATGATCGGGCATAACCCTGCAACGCCGGCGGGCGTCGGGCAGGCGGTCGGTACGCTGATCGCGCTCGCCTCGCTGGATGCGGCAAGCCCGAGCACCCCTTACATCGTAACGGTTCCGCGCGCCTACACCTACGAGACGGTCGCCGAGCGCATCAACCGCGCTGCCGAGCGTCTTGATATCCGCGGCATTATCCTGCAGGCGGACGAGGCGGTGCTGGTCGCCA
>JAGBTR010000231.1 GCA_017631215.1 Clostridia bacterium
AAGAATCAAGGTGGAAAAACCGTATTTCCTGGAAATTATTCAGTTTTTCCGTTTTATCGTGTCATTTTCCGCAATGCGCCCTTGCTTTTCGCCCTTGTTTTATCCTTAAATTACTTTTTTACCTATAATTACAATTTTTTACCATTTACAGAAGAAGAAACGCGCCACTATTCGGTGAAATCGGAGGTCTTCCCCCCTTCCCCACCTTTTCCACTTTCCCCCACGAAACAAGAAAGATTTCCGCCACAGCGAAAATCCTTCCCGTTCGATCATTTCGTCTTTTTTTCGTTCGCGCAATTGCCGGGCAACGGCTTTTGGACGCGCACAAGCATAGAGAGCAGAGCCTTGCCGTTAAAGGGAATGAGCGGATAGAGATACCTTCTTCCACCGTTCACCGTCCGATTGGTCGCGATCAGCACAAAGATGAGCACCACGCCCGCCACAAAGCCCCACACGTCGAGCAACGCTGTCAGGATCAACAGCGCAATGCG
This sequence comes from Clostridia bacterium, assembly GCA_017631215.1. Classification (GTDB taxonomy): domain Bacteria; phylum Bacillota; class Clostridia; order Oscillospirales; family CAG-272; genus SIG644. The sequence goes on from JAGBTR010000231.1 coordinate 492, forward strand.
CAGAAACTTGACGGCGTAGCCGAGCTCGTACGACCGCTGGGTGAAGTTGGCGATGGCGACAAAGGCCATATACAGAATGACCTCGGGGATCAGCCAGCCGATGCTGACGGCAAAGTCGCCAAGGATGAGTCCGCCTACCACAGAGAGCGAGTTGGACAGCATATTGGGCGTATTGAGCGATGCCATCCGCAAGCCGTCAATGAGAAACTCGACGAGCAAAAGCTGAGCTAAGATAGGGATCTTACCGCCCTGCTCGGGGTGCATAAAGGACAGAAAATCCGGCATAAGGGTCGGGTTTTTGATCATCAGATACCAAAACGGTGTGAAGAACAGCGCAAGCCAGAAGATGATCTGGCGCGTGATGCGGATATAGCTTCCCGTCAGCGGAGGGAAATAATAGTCGTTGGTCTCCTGCAAAAAATCCAGCATCGTCGATGGCAGCACCATCACCTGCGGGCTGTTATCGCACACGATGAGCACGCTTCCCTCGAGCAGCTGCGCCGCGGCAGCATCGGGGCGCTCGGTCGTTCGGATCTTGGGAAAGGGATTGTACCACTGCCGTCGAAGAAGGCACTCGGCCAGCGATTGCTCGCCCATCGGGAGGGCGTCCACGCGGATGGATGCGATCTTCTTTTTGAGCTTTTCCACATAGTCGAGATCGGCGCGATCGCGCATATAGCAGATGCACAGATCGGTGCGTGAGACCTCGCCCACAGACAGATACTGCATCGTCAGCGCGGGGTGGCGCACGCGGCGGCGTATGAGAGCGGTGTTGAAGATCATCGTCTCAACAAAGCCGTCTCGGGCGCCCCGCATCACAAGATCCCCCTCGGGCTCGGCGGTCTGTCGCGCGGGATAGGTGCGGGCATCGACGATCATCACCTCACCGCCAAACGTCGAGCCCAGCATCACGGTCGCGCCCGAGAGCAGTGCGCGCGTGACCGTCTCGCCGTCCGACGTGACCTCGGCCTCAACGTAAGGCATATGCGACTCCATAAAGGCGGTCGCATCCATACGCTCAAGCCCATTAAGACCGAGCAGATAGATAAGGATCTTGGTGACCGTTCCGTCCTTGACAAAGCCGTCAATATAGTATAGCGTCAGCTCGTCCTCTCCGACGCGCATCACCTTTTTGATGATATCAAAATTATCCTCCACCGCAAACGTTGCATCCATTGCGCGGACGTTTGCGGCATAGTCCTTCGTCAGTTGCAGCTTGCTCATCATCTCTTGACTCCTTCTTGCGGTGTGTTTCCTTTAGTATGGCACACGCCGCGTCCGTCATACAACCAAGCGCAAAAAAAGACCGCCCCGAAAAGGAGCGGTCTATGCATCAAAAAAGCTTCACTCAGCCGTCAACAACGCGCGCACGGTATCCAGTGCCGCCGCCTCGTCCTCGGGCGAGAGGATATAGTAGACGACGTAACAGCCGACCACACTTACGCCCGCATTGTCGATCTTATCCATATCGGTCGGGCTGTAATTCTGGGCAAAGCCGCGCAGATAGTCGCACTGCCCTGCAAGGTAATCCTCGACAACCGCACACACGGCATCGGCGTCCTTTTCCGAGGCAAGGCGAAGCACGCCCAGCTCGTTGACGTTCTTATCTTCTTTGTGATACATCATCACACGGTCGTTGATACACTCGTTGGCCGCCGTGCCCTCAAAATAGAAGGGATAGTTATTGGCCGTTCCGTCGATGTAGTCGGTCGACACGTCAATGGCATCCAGTGCGGCAAATGCGACAGATTCGGCCGAGACGTGATCCACATAGGTTGGTGTGGCGGCGCAAGCAACGGCGCCAAGGCTCAGCGCAAGCATCAAAGCAACGATCAAAAGCTTTTTCATAAGGGATCCGTTCTATTCGTTAACCAATCAGATAGGCGTGCGTTCGGAGGTAGGCAAGAATGGCGCGATAGGCCTCAGCCGTCAGATGGATGCCGTCCCCCGTCTGATAATCGGCGCGAAGCACACCGCCCGCTCCGTACAGGCAGGAGGCCGTATCGACGACGTACGCATCGTGCGCGGCTGCGATCTCGGTCAGCTTGCCATTCAGACGCGCGGCATACTCGTTGACGGTCTCAGCGGTGTCCCGAAAGGTGGTCTGGTTACTCGCCACAGGATAGACCGTCTGCAAAATGATCACCGTGTTGGGCGAGGCCGTATGGATCGCATCGATCAGCTTACCATAGGCAACGCCGTAGAGGTCGAGGTTTTTGGCAAAGCCGTAAATGCCGTTCATGCCGAAGGACAGCACCATCAGCTCGGGCTTGGCAAGCGCCGCCGCCTCGGGGATGGTCATTTCCACACCGCTGACGGGATAACGGATGGTCTTTTGCAAAATGTTGAGATCGAGCGTCATCGTGTTGCTGGCATTTGACCACACCTGCTCGGTCTGCTCGCCGCCGCGAAGCACGCCACGGCTACGAAGATGCGCCGTGGTCGACTCACCGACAAAGATCATACGGTCGACGTATTTCTCTCCCGCGTCGGCAGTTTCGGCAAGCAATCGCTCGTGCGGCTCCACCGTGCTTGTCGGCGCGGAGGGCGCTGTGGGATCGAGCACGGGATAGTCCTCAAACGGCTCATCCTCGGGCTCCGCAGGCGCGGCAACGGGCGTCTCGGGGGCAGTCAGCTCGAGAATGCCAAGCGTCAAAAGGCAGACAAGACCTACGGCCATCATCGAAAGTATAAAGATCAAATAGACGCGCATAATGGCGTCGTTGTAGTCTCGCAGTCTCACGGCACTCTCTCCTTCCCTTCGATTGTCTCAATATAATACCCCTCAACGCGCGCACTCATTCATTTTTTGAATACGTTTCGGTACTCCTCGCCCGAGGGCTTGGCACCTCGACGTGCCGCCGACAAGGTAAGGAAGATGCCCATCACCAGCCAGTAGATGAGCACAACGAGAAGAAGCATCAAAAACTTCATTCCCGTGCTTCCCTCGGTGCCGCTGGGCAGATAAAGGAACAGATACGCTGACAGTACACAGATGACGGCGTGCAAGCAAAGGCGGACGCCATGCGTCATTTTGTCCTGCGCGTAAATCACGCTTGCCGATGCGACACCTGCCGCAAACGGAAGAATCAGCAAAAACGATTTCGGGTTGATGCCGCCCAGCGCGTCAAAGGAGCCCGCAAGCGACAACAGAAGCAGGATCATCAGGGCAGACGTCACCGTATAGACGCGGCACAGGTAATCCAGAAATTGACGTACCATCTTCATCGCATCCACCTCACCGCGTCTCGCCGTCGGGATAATGCGCGCGCATACCGCCGATGAACTTGGGACGGGTACGGGCGCAGAGCAGCCCTGCCTCGCCGATGCGGCAAAGAGACAGACGAACGGGCACCGCCACGTCGCGCAGATGCATACCGATCAGCGTGCCGCCGATGTCCAGCCCTGCGTGGGCGCGGATATGCTCAACCGCTACGGGATCGTTTGCATTTTCGTATACCGTCGTGGCAAACGAGCCCCCCGCGTGGGGCTGGGGCTTGACGCACACGATCTCAAGGCCGTACGCCTCTGCGCAAGCGCGCTCGATGATGAGGGCGCGATTGAGATGCTCGCAGCACTGTGCTGCGAGATAGATGCCCTCCTCTGCCAGCACGGGCGCGATGCCCTCATAAATGGCGTGCGCCGCTTCGGCAGACGAGCCCTTACCAATGCGCTCGCCAACCACCTCGGACGACGAGCATCCAACAACGAAAATATCACCGCGGCGCAGCTTAGCCGCCGCAAGCAGCTCGCGCACAGCGGTCTCCGCCTGCGCTTTGATCATATGCATATCCATACTTTTTCCTCAAAGACGTTTTGTATTACAGCAGATCAAGCTTGGAGCCCTGCTGCCGCCGCGCGGTCGCAGATGACGGTCACGTCGTCGTGCAGATTGAGCAGCGATGCGGGGCAGGACGTGGTCAGCTTGCCGGCGCACAGCGTAGCGATGGCATCCGCCTTCGCCGCGCCCGTTGCAAGCAGCAGAATCTTGCGGGCGTTCAGAATGGAGCCCATACCCATCGTCAGCGCGCGGCGCGGCACGTCGGCCTCGCTCTCGAAGAAGCGAGAATTGGCGGCGATGGTCTCGGGGGTGAGATCGGTCAGATGGGTCAGCGGCTCGAGCGCCTCGGCGGGCTCGTTGAAGGCGATGTGACCGTTGCCGCCGATGCCCAGCACCTGAATGTCGATGCCGCCAAGCTCGGCGATCTTTGCCTCATAGGAGGCGCAGAAGGCATCGGTGTCCTCGCACAGACCGTCGGGCACGTAGGTGTTTGCCTTATCGATATTGACGTGGTCGAACAGATTCTTGTTCATAAAATAGCGATAGCTCTGATCGTTGTCGGGGGCGATGGGATAATACTCATCCAGATTGACCGAGCGAACGCAAGAGAAATCCAACTCGCCTGCCTCGTAGCGGCGAATCAGCTCGCTGTACATATTCACAGGCGTCGATCCCGTGGCAAGTCCCAGCACGGCGTCCTTCTTGCTCTTCATGATCTCCTCGATCATATCCGCGCCCAGACGGGCAATCTCCTCATGGCTGTCACACACAATTACTCTCATAACCAATACTCCTTCTCATTATAGTGGCGGACGTTACTGTCCGATGCGATCACTGCCATCGTCGGGGATGGCGCGCGTCATCGCGGCGATGGCGCATTCGATCATATCGTCGGTCGGCTCGTAGACGGTCAATCTCTGCAGAAGAAGACCGGGAGCCGAGATGATACGCGTCAGGAAATTATCGTGGCGACCCGCAAGCTTGAGCAACTCATAGCCGATACCGACGATCACGGGGATCAGCAGCAGCTTGACAGGCACGCGAATCCAAAGCTCCCATTCGGGCGGAATGAAAAAGCCCACCACGATACTGACGATGACCATCAGCATCAAAAACGAGGTACCGCATCGGGGATGGAAACGACGCATCTTGCGAATGTTCTCCACCGTCAGCTCAAGTCCGGCCTCATAACAGAATATGGTCTTATGCTCCGCGCCGTGAAACATATAGGTACGGCGAATGTCCTTCATCAGGGAAACTGCCGCCATATAGCCGATGAGAAGAACCATACGGCAGATGCCCTCGAAGGCCGAGCGCAGATAGCGATTATCCATCGCAAAGGGCTGATCGGGCAGCCACTGATAGATCTGCGCGGGCAGCCAGACGAACAGCACGATGGCAAGGCCGAAGCCGAGCACGGTCGAGATGACCATCAAAAGCTTCATCATCGGCGACATTTCGTCGCTTGTCTTGCTCTTGTCCTGCTCCTTGGGCGCTGCGTCGGTCTGCTCCTGCGGCTCTGCGGCGATATCGGTCGCCTCTTGTGCGGTCTGCTCGACCGTCGCCTCGGCGTTCTTTTTGTTCTTCTTCTCCTTCTTGGGCGTTTGCTCGGTCTCATCAAGTCCCGCGATCTCGGCACTGCGCATCAGGCACTTGTAGCCAAAGCGCATCGAATCGATGAAATTGAAGATACCGCGGATGAAGGGGATGCGGAAGATTTTGGCGCGCTGGGTAGAAACGGTCGCCCACTCCTCCAGCACGATCTCACCCTCGGGAT
>JAGBTR010000232.1 GCA_017631215.1 Clostridia bacterium
CTTGCGGCCTCGCGCCGTCAGGTCAAGCAGCAGAGCGCTCCGCCGTGTGAGCAGGGCGATCTTAAGCCGTTGACCGATCTGCTTTCTTACACGCTGACAGGGGCGCAAGCACGTGCCATCGAGGAGATCCGCGCGGATATGGCGCGATCAGTGCCGATGAGCCGAATGATCGTTGGTGACGTCGGTTGCGGTAAGACGATATGCGCGGCGGCGGCGATGCTGTTTGCCGTTCAGAGCGGACGGCAGGCGGCGCTTATGGCACCCACCGAGATTCTCGCACGCCAGCACGCAACTGAGCTGACCGAGCTGTTTGGACGGCTGGGCATTCGGTGCGAGCTGCTCGTCGGTGCGACACCTGCCGCGAAAAAGCGAAAGATCAAGGCCGCCCTTGCGGCTGAGGATGTGAGCGAGCGGCTGGATATCGTCATCGGCACGCAGGCGTTGCTCAGCGAGGGCGTGGAGTTTGCCGCGCCAGGGCTTGTTGTTACGGATGAACAGCACCGATTCGGCGTGGGACAGCGTGCGACGCTGTCGGAAAAGAGCGGCTTTACGCATCTGCTCGTGATGAGCGCGACGCCTATCCCGCGGTCGCTGGCGTTGTGCCTTTACGGTGATTTGGACATTTCTCATATCGACGAGATGCCGCCCGGGCGGCAGGTGGTCGACACCTTCGTGGTGGATGACAGCTATCGCGCACGGCTGGACGGCTTCATCGAGCGGCAGGTGAGCGAGGGCGGGCAGGTGTATATCGTATGTCCTGCCATTGAGCAATCGGACGACGAGGAGGAGGGCGACCTGCCGATGAGCGCCGTCTCGCTGGACGGCACGGCGGTGTGGGAGGAGAGACGGGAGACCGTCCCGCTCAAGTCCACACTCGCCTATGCCGAGGAGCTTGCCGAGCGGCTTCCGCACGTGAGTGTGGCGTGTCTGCACGGCAAAATGAAGCCGAGTGAAAAGGACGCGATCATGCAGCGCTTCGTCAGCGGCGAGGTGCAGGTGCTGGTGTCTACCACCGTCATTGAGGTGGGTGTCAACGTGCCCAGCGCCACGCTGATGATCGTAGAGAACGCCGAGCGCTTTGGCTTGTCCCAGCTTCACCAGCTACGCGGTCGTGTCGGTCGTGGTAAGCGCAAAAGCTATTGCGTGCTGGTCAAGGGGGGAGCGCATTGCGGTGAGACTGCCGAGCGACGGCTCGAGACGATGCGGCGTGAGCACGACGGACTTGCCATCGCGCGGCAGGACCTGCTTTTGCGCGGTCCCGGAGATTTTCTGCGCGGCTCGAGTGAGGGGAGCATCCGCCAGAGCGGCGGTCTGCATCTCCGTCTGGCCGACCAGTGCGAGGACAGCGACTTTATGCAAACGGCGTTTGATGACGCACGCGACATTCTGCAGCGCGATCCACAGCTGGACGCGCACGAGGGGCTTCGCTTGCGTATGGAGTCCATGTTCCACCTGGACGTGGGCGTTTTGAACTGAACAAAAGGCTACCGAGGGGCATCCCCACGGTAGCCTTTGCTTATTCGTGCGCACGCATCCGCCGTTTGCAAAGGGGCAGACGGCAAAGGCAGGAGCGCACGAACAGAATGAGCAGTGTCAGCGCGGATGCGATCGCGATCATACGCCAAAGCGGCGTGCGACAGCGATGGCTCATCCGAAGAGAGACGATGGGGGCAGCGTTGGATTTGTCCCGATAAATGCCGCATTCGTAGTGGAAGGCTTTGCGCACCTCGGGGCGCGTCAAGGCGTCCTTCATTTGGCGGCAGGATTGTTGTAGTGCGTATTTCATCATTGGCTCCTTTCGGCAGAGAGTTGGTATTAGTCTGTCCGAAAGAGAGCTCGTCTATACGGATTTACTCGACAAGACAGCCGTCGGCGATGTTGATGGTACCGTCGCAATTGACCGTCTTACCAAGCGCTTCGACCGTGATGCTACCGCCACTGACCTCGATGGCTTGGCTTGCCTGCAGGGCGTCGTCCTCGGCGTGGATTTCAATCGTGCCGCCGCTGACGGTCAGCACGCCGCGACCGACCTCGGTGGCATCCGTCTTGATGCCGTCGGCACAGCGCGTGATGAGAATGTCGCCGCCCGAGATCGTGACGCTGTCGTTGCCCTTGAGGGCGTTTTTGACGGCGGTGATCTCAAAGCGACCGCCCTTGATCTTGAGGTCGTTCTTGGTACCGATGCCGTTGTTATAGTTGGCGTTGACGATCAGCGTGCCGTTGCCCTCGAACGAGATATCCTCAGAGGAGTAGAGGCAGGCGTTGGGCTTGGTGTCTACGCCGTTGAAGACGTAATTCTTGGCATCGGTCAGCGTGTTGGTCGTGCCGTCCTTGAGAACGACGGTGACCTTATCGGCACTCTCGATATAAATGGGCGCCGTGGTCGTGCTGGTGGCGGTCAGACCGTCCAGAATCAGCGTGACCTTGACGGTCTTGGCAACACGGACACGGATCTGACCATCGTCCAGCGTGCCGCGAAGCACGTAGGTGCCGGGCTTGGTCAGCAGCGTGATATTTCCCTCGCGCGTTACGCCCGCGGCATCGGGAGCGGTATAGCTCGCGCCGTCAAAGACAAGCTCCCACTCGCTCGCGGTCGGGGTGGTGGGCGTGGCATCGGGATCGGTCGGCGTGTCGGGCGTGCCGCTACAAGCGACGGCGCACAGCATCATAGCCAGTACAAGACAGAGAAGGGAAATGATACGTTTCATAATTCAAGTCTCCTTTCAAGACCGTATTCATTGGCCCAGCCCCAGCATCAGGATGCGGAGCGAGGACGAATCACACAGCGTGTCGATGCCGTAGAGCAGCAGCACGCGGTCGGGCGCGTATTCTGTGATCAGTGCAGATACTGTACCGCTTGCCGTTTTGAAGGTGCGGGGGTCAAGCAGGATCAGATCGAAGTGTCGTGCGAGAAAAGGGGAAAGCGATTGAGCGTAGCTGTCCTTGATCAAAAAGAGGGTTGGACGCTCTGTGGCGGTGGTGGAACGGATACGGATGTGCGTGTTGGTACCGCCCAGAAATACGCTGTATTTGTCGTGCGTGGCAAGGGCGTCCCTATCGTATAGCCCCTCGATGGAGCGGACGGCTTTTCCGCCCTCTATGATCTCGGTGACAAAGTCCCCGTCACCCTCGTAGCGAAGGAGCGACAGCGTTTCGGCAGGTGTCCAGCGCATACCGGCCGAGGCGTAGGTCGTGCCAAAAAAGGCTTGGCTGACCGTTTCCTCGGTAAAGTCGCTGAGCGGATAGGGCACGTACCCCAGCGTGTCGGCAAGCGCGAGGTAAGCCTCATAAGCACCGCGCGGCGTCCAGTGGTGGTCGGTTTTGAACCAGACCGACTCACCCGCCTCGGCACTTGCACGGAGCGGCTCGGTCAGCGACTGATATGTCACGCCCTGTGCGGTGCATTCCTCTTGCAGGCGCTCCCAGACCGCCGTTGCGTCTGACTTGGGATAGAGGGGAGGGAGCTTTGCTGCGTTGACGTCGACCGAACGCGGCACGACGGCCACGTCAAAGGGGATGCCGCACTCGGTCAGCGCGTTGGAAAAACGGCGGATGGCGGTCACGTTCTGTGCCAGCGCCGTGTAGGTCGCTTCGCTGATATTGGCTCGCTTGATGAGATAACCGTCCTGACCGTACAGAACGCCGTTGTTTTCTTGCTTGAATAGTGCCAGCTCAGCACCGGCCTTGGCGGCAACGAAGGTGGCACGGAGAGGGAACTGATCCGCGCAGAAGTCGCTCAGCCCGCGGGTCAGCGAGCCGTCGATCAGCGCGTCAAGCGAGGGCTCGGGCAAGGTGGCAAGCATTCGGTTTTCCTCGGGAGAAAATTCCTCGTGGGGTAAAAAGCAAAGACCAAGTCCGAGCGAGACGAGCAACAGCGCGGATAGGATGATAAGGGAAAGATGCGCGGGGCGCGTGCGGCAAGTCAGCCTTGCCTCCAGTGACCGATAGTGCGCTGCGGCACGGTCGGCTTCGTTTTCTTTTCTTGGCATTTGGGATTCCGCCTTTCTTGACTATGTAAAACGGGCAGAACGGTGCAAAACACCGTCCCGCCCGTAATCAGTCAGGAACGCTTGACGGTGACGATAAAGCCGCCCTCGTTGTCTCCCGAGACGGTATACGTCGCATCGGTGGGGACGGGAACAGCCGTTTCCGTTCCGACGGCGGCGACATAGTAGATCTCATAGGTGGCATTGTCCTCGGTCGTGACGCTCAGCGGCGCGTCCTTGGTGTAGGCGCGAAGCGAGGTCAGATATTCCTCAAGACACAGATTGCCCGTCTTCATCGCATAGGCGTGTGCTGCTCCAACATAACGGAAGCACTCCTCGTAGTTGCTCACACCCGTGACGGATGCCTTATCCGCAGGATAGCGGACGATGAATCCGTATTTGTGGCAGTTCTGATAGATCCAATCGTAGGGGGCAACGTTCTTGACCTCGTTGCCGCCATTGACGTTCAGCGTGCAGAGCAGACCCGTGTGGTGATCACTGTAGCCTGCCTTGGTCGAGCTGTTTTTGGCGGCCTGCTGCTCGTAGGAGCGGTAGGCGTCTGCCACGACGATGGCGTTACCCAGCCCCGACTGCTCACTGAAGGCGGTCAGCATTTTGTTCATCGCTTGGTAAGCCGTGCGATCCATCAGCAGCTGCGCGCTGACGGGAGAAAAATACTTGCTGTAGGTCTGCGAGTTGATCAGCTCCTGGTAGATGTTGACCATATGACCATTGTTTGCGGGGAAGGTATAGACGTGCGACGCGTTGACCAGCACCAGCGGACCCTCGTGGATCGCGGCGGTCGAGCAGGGCAAGGTGGTGAACAGCGGCACCTCGGGCTCTTGAGGCTCCTCGGGAAGCTCGGGCTCATCGGGGATATCATCGGGCTGCTCCACCGGGGGCGTATCGGGCTCGTCGGGGGTGCGGTCAGCAATGGCATTGACGATATTGGTGATGAGCAGAGTGACAAAGGTGAGTACCAAAAGTCCAAACACGAGGCAGATCGCCATCAGGATTTGTGTCTTGCGGCGTTCGCGCTGCTCGCGAGCGGGGATGGCAGAGTGATTTTGATTGTTCATAAGCGGTACTCCTTTCAAAAAGCAAGCAAGGGGAAGGTCTTTTTGTATACACAATGTAACAAAGAGGCCTTCCCCAAACGCTATGTCATAAATTTATGCTATTTTGATGGGGGACGCATCAAAGTGCGTCCTTGATGGAGAAGTCCATTCTGCCCTTCTTGTCAAGACCCATATACTTGACCTTGACAGCCGAGCCAACGGTGATACCTGCGTCCTCAACCTTGTTGATGCGGCGCGTGGTGATCTTGGAGATGTGGACCATTCCTTCCTTGCCGGGAGCGTACTCAACGAAGCAACCAACGTCCTCGTTGGGCTTGTCCTTGCTGGCAAGGATCTTAACGACGGTTGCGTCGTAGATGGCACCGACCTCGGGCTCGAAGACGATGGCGTCGATGGCAGCCTTAGCGGCAGCAGCCTGCTCGCCGTTGATAGCGGCAATGGTGATGGTACCGTCGTCGTTGATGTCAACCTTTGCACCCGTATCGGCAACGATCTTCTGGATGACCGAGCCACCCTTACCGATGACCTCGCGGATCTTATCGGGATTGATGTGCATAGTCGTCATCTTGGGCGCGTACTTGGAGACCTCAGCTCTGGGAGCCTCGATCGCCTTGAGGATGACCTCGTCGATGATATAATCACGACCTGCGTGGGTCTGCTCCAGTGCCTGCTTGATGATCTCGGGGGTCAGACCGTAGATCTTGAGGTCCATCTGGATGGACGTGATACCCTTGTGCGTACCTGCGACCTTGAAGTCCATGTCACC
>JAGBTR010000233.1 GCA_017631215.1 Clostridia bacterium
CCCCTTCAAAAAACTTGAACAGAATAAAAGGGATGCTCGCCGTAAAGCTCGGCAAGCATCTTTTTTGATAAGCGCACCAATCAACGCCCACGCGGTTTCTTAACACTGGTAAGTTTTTGAGGGGGCGTAGGGGGACTTTTTCCAAAAAGTCCCCCTACATCCGTTCCCCTTCCACTAAAACGCTCTTGATCACCATCGCGGCGGCGGGACCGAAAAGCACACCGACAAGCCCGAACAGACGCAGACCGACGTAGGCGGCAAGCAACGTGGCAAGCGGATGGAGACCAAGACTGCCGCCGATGATGCGCGGCTCGGCAATCTGACGGACGAGCAGCACCACGCCGCACAGGATGAGGAGCCCCGTGCCGAGCGCAACGTTGCCGCGCAAAAGCTCGATCAGCCCCCACGGCACAAGCACCGTGCCGACCCCGAGCACGGGCAGAATATCCACGACCGAGATGACGAGCGCGGGCAAAAAGGTGTAGGGCAAGCCGAGAATGCTGAAGCCGAGGAACAGCTCGGTAAAGGTCATCAAAAACAGCAAAAAATAGGCGCGCAGATAGCGACCGCCCAACCGTGCCAGCCTTGCCTTGACGGTGGGGATGCGCTCGCGCAGGCGCGCGGGCAGATACGCAACAAGCGCCGACGCGATCTTGTCGGCGTCGACACAAAGGTAGTAGGCAGCGAGCAAAAAGGTGACCAAAAAGATGAGCGCGGAGGGAACCGAGCGCAAAATCCCCGTCAGCACCTCAGGAATCTTGGCGCTCAAGCGACCGAGCGTATCCGAGATGATCTCGACCAGCTTGGCATCCACCTGCGCCCAAAGGTCCGAGAGCGATTCCCTAGTCTTTAGCCGCGAGAGAAACGGAATGTGCTCGGTCAGCCCCGAAAGCACCTCGAGCGCCTGCTCAATGCGCGCACCGAGCAGCTCACCGCCGCCGCTGACGTAGTCGGTTAGCCGACCAAGCTCTGTCACAACACGGCGGCAGATGAGCGTGACGAGCGTGACAAAAAGACCAAGAAGCAAGAACAACAGCAAGATCGCCCCCACACGATGCGGTACGCGCCATTTGCGCTCCAGAAAAGCCGCGATCGGTCGTACGGCAGCGGACAGCAGCAGCGCAAGCAAAAATGGCATCAAAAGCCACAGCACGCGCGCAAACAGCAAATAAACGATCCCCGCCACCGCCAAAAACACGAACAGCCTCGCCGCCCGCTCCTGCCACGCGCTTGTCCTCACTTCCATACGCCGCCTCCGTTTTTTTGCTACTATTATGTGCGGGAGCGGGCAAAAATATATCTGTATGGAAATCTGTTGCATCCGTTCTTGACAGCGGCGTACAAGTCTGCTATAATAGATGCAGAATTTTATCTTAAAGGAGCAAATGATATGAAATCAAGACGCATTCTTTCGCTGACCGTCGCGCTTGTGCTGTGCCTCTCTGCCCTCGTGCTCAGCGGCTGCAGCACGCACAAGGCCCCCGCCTTTGCCGAGCTGGACTTCACCGCCGTCGATCCCGCCGCCTGCGTGGAGACGGACGAGGTCACCACGCTCGTCAAGCTGTTCGTCAAGGACTTTGGCGACATCATCATCCGCCTCTACCCCGAGGCCGCACCGAGGACGGTCGCCAACTTCCAAAAGCTCGTTTCGGAGCATTTTTACGACGGTCTGACCTTCCACCGCGTGATGAAGGACTTTATGGTGCAGACGGGCGACCCTGACGGTGACGGCACGGGCGGCTCGGAGGACGAGATCAAGGGCGAATTCAACATCAACGGCTTTGAGAACAACCTCAAGCACATCCGCGGCACCGTCTCGATGGCGCGTCGCGGCAATGACAACAACTCGGCATCCTCGCAGTTCTTCATCGTCCACAAGACCAACAGCTCCTCCACCAACCTCAACGGTAAGTACGCCTCGTTCGGCTACGTCATCGCAGGTATGGAGGTGGTTGACGCCATCGCATCCGTTCCCGTGGTCGCGACCGATCGCGGCGAGATGAGCATCCCCAAGACGGCGGTCACCATTGACACCGTCCGCTTCGTCAAGGTGGCGGAGTGAGCATACGAAAAGATCCCAACGGATATCCGTCGGGATCTTTTTTCTTATTCTTTATCCTTACCGATCCTCTTTTTCTGCCACGAACGCTTGCCGCACGCAGGGCACTTCATATATCTCGTTCTGCCCGAGTGCATCGCCATAAGGACGCTGGCATATTTGGGGATATACTTGTGACCGCATTTGGCGCATTCATAATATCCCGCCGTCTGCTCGATGCGGATCATAAAAGGTGTGGCGACGAGCAGCGGTATCAAGCACACGCCCACGATCAAGCTGGCGAGCCACTCCTCCATCGGAACGACGTTCGCGATGACGATCGCGGCGATCAAGGGTACGACGCTCATAATACCCGCCACGATCTCTATACGCAAGAGCCTTCTGTCACTTGCTTCTTTTTCCTTGACCAGCTCGACGAGCCGCTCTTCCAATTGCTTGTTGTAATTTTCCATCGTTACTACCTCCCCACATAGTAAATCATTTACGGTGATGCCGAGGACGGCGCACAGCTCCAGCATAATGGACGAGTCGGGCATCGCCTTGCCCGTCTCCCACTTGGATACCGCGCGGTCGCTCACATTCATCTGCTCCGCCAGCTGCATCTGCGTCAGCCCACAGCCTTTGCGGCGCTCGGCGATGAACCTGCCGATCTTAATCTGATCCATATCCGCCCCTCCTTTCGCATTCAGTATACCGCTTATCGACCCAAAAGTACACGAACCGTCGGTTGAGTTGGGGAGACTCGACCGACGGTAGAGTGTTTTTTATTTATTTCTTCCCCGCCCGCATTGCCGCGATCCGCTCGGCGTCGGGCGTGACGTACGCCGTCCAGTTGGTGTGATAGATGACAAGTCCCGGCTTGCCGCCTGCGGGCTTTTTGACGTGGCGCCCGAGCGTATAGTCGACGCCCACGTTCTGACCGCCCGCCGCCTTGGAATAGTGCGCCGCGATCTCGGCCGCCAGCGTGAAATCCTCGTCGCTCGGCTCCTCGCCCCGCGTCTCCAGCACGACGTGCGAGCCGGGGACACCCTTGGCGTGGAACCAGTAATCGTTGCGGTCGGCCAGCTTGTGCGTGATGTACTCATTCTGCACGTTGTTCTTGCCACACAGCACGCGGCGACCGCTCGGCAGGATAAACTGCGCCACGGTCGGATTTTTCGCCTTATGCTCGCGGTACTGCTTCATACGCGACGCATAGCCCGAGCGGTACAGCTCGTCGCGGATCTCGGTCAGATCGGCGTCCGTCTCGGCATGCGTCAGCGCATCAAAGACGCTGTAAATGTAGGTCAGCTCGGTCTCACCCAGCGCAATCTGGCGGGTCAGCTCCTCGCGCGCCTTTTTGCTCTTGTTGTACTTCTTATAATAGACCTGCGCGTTGGCGGTGGGCGACAGACGCGAATCGAGCGTAACGGTGCATTCGCCGTAGCTGCCGTCCTCCTCGTGATAATCCTCGTAGTCAATCAGCGTGACCTCGGTCATACCGCGCTCGAGCATATAGAGATTGGCGGTGATAAGATCACCCATCTTTTTGTATTCCACACCGCGCTCGCAATCGGCCAGCTCGCCGCGCTGAAGATCGAGCTTTTTGTGCAGTCTCGACTCGGCATTCGTCAGAATGTGGAGAACGTCCGCCGCGTGCTGCTTGACTCTCGTCTCGCGGTCGCGCGTGGCAAAATAGCGGTCGAGGATCTCCCCCGCCCCGCCCGTCACGGCGGTATAGCTCGCGCCGTACTGGGTCAGCGGCATAAAGGAATACTCGACGGGACGCTCGCCGTCCATATACAGCGTCGGCACAAAGTCGCGCTCGCGGATGCGCGTCATTACGGCATCAAAGCCGCGCCACAGCACACCTGCCTCGCACGCACCGACCGCCGTGTCGACGTCCCCCGTTGCCAGATAGACCATCTCACGCGCGACGGCGGCAGAAATGCCGAGATACGTCTCAAGAATCCATTTGTGGCAGGGGCGTCCTGCGGGCGCGGTCGCATACGCCGCCGCAAAGCTCGCCGCATCGACCGCCGTCGGGTCGGTCTTGTCCTGCGCGGGGGGCAGCTCGTAGGTCATACCGGGCAGCACCTGGCGCACCGAGCTGGTCGAGAAATCAACGGGGCGCAAAACCGCCACGATCTTATCCCGCTCGTCGGTGAACATCATATTGCTGTATTTGCCCATCACCTCAACCACCAAATGTCTGCGGCAGAGGAAGCCCATCTCGTCGCGCGTCTCAAAGGTCAATCGCGCCACTCTCTCAAAGCCCTCTTGGCAGATGTCGAGCAGCTTAGCACCCGACAAATGCTTGCGGAGCAGCATACACAGCATCGGTGCGGCGGGCGGGTTTTCCCGCTGTGCCGTCGTAAAGCAAAGGCGCGGATTGCTCGATCCCGCGTGAATAAGCAGACGCCGTCCGCCCTCAAAGGAGCGCATCTGCAAAACAATCTCATCCTTTTCGGGCTGGCTGACCTTTTCGATCCTTGCCCCCAGTGCCGCCGTGCGGATCTCGTCGATCACACACGATAGCATACCTGCATCAAATGCCATTGGCAGTCCTCCTCTCTCTTGATCTCATATCAATCCAACAGCTCGGTCACGTAGCCGAGGTGCGGCAGTATCACGTCGGGCTTCTCCTCGCCCTTGGCCGCGAGCGCCTCGTCGATCCCCGTACCGCCCGTCAGCACGAGCAGGCTGGTCATACCCGAATTGTTGCCGAAGGCCACGTCGGTATAAAGGCGGTCTCCGACCATACACATCTGCTCGGCATCCAGCCCCGTCACCGCCTTGAGAAGCGGCAGTCCCAGAGCCGTGGGCTTGCCCAGATAAATGGGCGCGACCTCCGTGGCGCTTGTCAGCATCGCGCAGATCGATCCGCAATCCAGCACCAATCCGTCCGTCGAGGGCGTGATGCGGTCGGGGTGCGTCCCAAGCAATGCCGCACCGCCAAGGATCAGACGGATCGCCTTGGTGATCTTGTCATACGTCATCGTCTGGTCAAAGCCGACCAGCACTGCGTCTGCACGCTCGGCATCCATACCAACAACGTCAAAGCCCGCATCGACAAAATGCTTTTCCATCGCGGGCACGCCAACGAGAAAGACCTTACCGCTCGGGTGATGCTCGCGCAGATAGGCGAACGCCACGTCCTCGGACGAGACGATCTCCTCAGGCGTCGTCTCAAAGCCCATCGCGTTCAGATAGCTCGCCGCCTCCTCGTGCGAGCGGTTGGGGTTATTGGTATAAAAAATGACCTGACGCCCCGTCTCGCGGAGGCGAAGAATAAAGGCCACCGCCTCGGGGATCGGTCGTGTCCCCCAAACAACGGTGCCGTCGATATCAAAAACAAAGCATTGCTTGTCACGGAGAAACTCATACTCCGCAAGCGTTGGGATGTAGTCCATCATTATCATCCTTCGATCCAAATATTTTCATGTGCTCGCCACATACTGAAAAATATTATATCACATAGTTGCATTTTTTACAAGAAGATGTTATAATGTTGACAGAAAAGTTTTTTACACGGCTACATACGCCCAAGGAGGGTATTTTTATGAAGAAAAACGTCATCGGCATCGACATCGGCGGCAGCACGACCAAGATCGGCGGCTTTCGCTTTGAGGAGGGGCATGCCCCCCAGCTGATCGAGCCGCTGTTTGTCCGCGCCACCGATCCCATCACCTCGCTGTACGGCGCGTTCGGTAAATTCACCTTGCAAAACGATCTCCCGCTCGACCGCATCGACCGCGTGATGATGACGGGCGTGGGCTCGTCCTTCTCGGAGCAGCCCATCTACGGTCTTCCCTGCCATAAGGTGTCCGAGTTCACCTGCGTGGGACTTGGCGGACTGTATCTGTCGGGTCTGCAGGAGGCGATCGTGGTCAGTATGGGCACGGGCACCGCGCTCATCCACGCCAAGGCCAAGAGCGTCGATGCAGACGGTCGCCCCATTTTGCACAACGAAAACGATACCGTCGTCGATTATCTGGGCGGTACGGGCGTGGGCGGCGGTACGCTGGTAGGTCTGACCAAGCGCCTCATTGGCGTGGACACCATCGAGCACATCGAGCAGCTGTGCGCCGAGGGCAACATCGACAACGTCGACCTGCGCGTGGGTGATATCTCGCGAGACCGCTTCCCCAACATGAACGAAAAGCTGACCGCCGCCAACTTCGGTAAGGTCAGTGACCTCGCGACCCCCAACGATATCGCGCTGGGCGTGTCCAACCTCGTCGCAGAGACCATCTTTATGATGGCCATCTTTGCCGCCCGCTCGTTCGGTCTCAAGGACATCGTGCTCATCGGCAATCTGACCACCATGCCCTCCGTCCGTCGTGTCTTCGAGGGTCTTCAGAACAACTTTGGCG
The DNA here is from genome assembly GCA_017631215.1 of Clostridia bacterium. GTDB lineage: Bacteria > Bacillota > Clostridia > Oscillospirales > CAG-272 > SIG644. Next base: position 6,415 of record JAGBTR010000233.1, read on the forward strand.
TACGCTTCCTCATCCCCGAGAATTCCCAGTTCGGCACGGTGATCGGTGCGGCGCTTTATCGCTAAGCCACGCCCTGCCCGATCACGGTGATCGGTGCGGCGCTTTATCGCTGACAAAGACAAAAGAAAAGGCTCACCGCATTCAAAACGGTGAGTCTTTTTCTATGTTCGACCTCTATCCAAGAAACGGCGAGCCACTTGTCTTGATCCTATGCCCTTCCCAATATCCAAAGTTTTTGGAAGGGGGGGTCAGGGGGAACTTTTTTCAAAAAAGTTCCCCCCTCGTTCTTTTCGTACTCCCTCAGTCGGGCTTATTCAAAATCAGCTCGGCGTAGGCCTCCTTGGTCAGGCGGATCTCACGCGGCTTGTTGCCGACCGCAGGACCAACAAAGCCCTGTCGCTCCATATCGTCGATGATCTTAGCGGCACGGCCGTAGCCGATGGACAGCATACGCTGAAGCAGCGAGGTCGAGATGCGGTTGTTGTCGACCGCAATACGAAGAGCCTCGTAGAACTTGGGATCGTGACCGCCCTCTTCACCGTCGTCCATATCAAAATCGTCGTCTGCCGAGCGCTTGGTGCCGATCATCGCAGCCTCGCGGTCGATGTTGTCGAGGAATTCCTGATCGTAGCGGACGGGATCGTTGTTGCGCTTGATGAAATCAATAACAGCCTCGACCTCGCCGTCGCTGACGAAGGCACCCTGCACACGGAGCGGCTTGGGGCTGCCCACAGGCGCATACAGCATATCACCGCGACCGAGCAGCTTCTCTGCACCGGCCGTATCGAGAATGGTACGCGAGTCAACCTGCGAGACGACCGTACACGCGATACGCGAGGGCACGTTGGCCTTGATCAGACCCGTAATAACGTCAACGGACGGACGCTGGGTACCGATGACAAGGTGCATACCTGCGGCTCTTGCCTTCTGCGCGATACGGACGATGGAGGCCTCGACCTCATCCTTGGCCTGCATCATCAGATCTGCCAGCTCGTCGATGATGATGACGATATGCGGCATATAGGGATGCTCATAGCGGTCGTTCTCGGTGATGGCGTTGTAGCCCGCGATATCGCGCACGCCCACCTCACGGATCATCTGGAAGCGCTTTTCCATCTCCAGCACGGCCAGATTGAGCACGGCCGCCGCACGCTTAGGCTCGCAAACGATGGGAGCCATCAGGTGAGGCATATCCTTATAAACGGTAAACTCGACCTGCTTGGGGTCAATGAGGATGATCTTGACCTCCTCGGGCGTGGACTTGTAGAGCAAGCTGATGATGAAATCGTTGATACACACCGACTTACCCGAGCCCGTCGTACCCGCGACCAGCAGGTGGGGCATCTTGACCAGGTCAATGACGATGGGATTGCCCGCGACGTCCTCACCAAGAGACGCCGTCAGCTTGCTCGGACGGTTGCGGAAATCGTCCGAATCGATCAGGCGGCGCAGAAATACCGTCTCGCGCGTCTGGTTGGGAACCTCGATGCCCACTGCATTCTTGCCGGGGATGGGAGCCTCGATACGGATGCTCTCGGCGGCAAGGCTCATCGCAATATCATCCGCCAGATTGGCGATCGCACGTACACGCACACCGGGCGCGGGGCGCACCTCATAGCGCGTGACCGACGGACCGCAGACGTAGCTGATATTTTCGATGCGAACCTTGAAATTGGTCAGCGTCGTATGGACGCACTGCATCTTGGCGCGGATCTCCGCGTCCTTGGTCGCGCTGTGCGGCTTGGGCTCGATCAAAAGATCCAAGCGCGGGAAGGTGTAGGGGCGGCGAGGGGGCACTGCTTCCTCCTCGTCCTCCGCGATCCTCTCACCTCTCTCACGCTCCTCGTCCGAGAGTCGGTCGATCTTGACCGTCACACCACCGATGACCTCGGTGCCGTCCACCACGTCCTCGTTGTCGGCGCTCTCCATCGTGTAATCGAAATCGCCGCAGTAATCCAGCGTTTTTTCGGGCTCACCGTCCAAGGATGCGTCATCTGCGGGATCCTCGGCGGGGGTATCGTTCGTCGAGGACACCGCATCCTCCTCGTCCAGATCGATCTCAACACGGTCGGGATAGAAGACGGGCTGCTCGCCGTCCGTGCGATCCTCCTCCTCGTCCGTCATCGTACCTGCGACCGAGGAAGCATATCTGCGCTCCATATCGTCGATCTCCTCGGGAGTCAGATCCTCGACCGAATCGATCGGCGTGCTATCCGCGCCGTCGTCAAAGAGCGAGGCGGGATCAGCGTCGCCGTCAGACAGATCGCTGTCATTCTTATTCTTTTTACCGCGCTTTTTGTCCTGTTCAAGCAGCGCGCGGGTAGGATCCAGATAGTCGGCGGTGCCGTTGCCATCGTCCACGGGCTCGTCGCGCTTGACGCGTGCGGGGCGACGGATCAGCTCCTCCTCGGGCTCGTCGTCCGCGACGGGCGTGCCGTGCGTCAGGTCGTCCCCGCCGTCGTCGGACACGCGGTGGGGATCGTACACCACCAGCTGACCCTCGTTCTTGCGTTTCTTGTCTTTGCCGCCGTCCTTATCGTCGCGGCTCGTTTTGCTATCACGGCGACGGCGCTCCTCTGCCTCGCGGGCATCTCGCTCGCGGTACTCACGCATACGCTCCTCACGCGCCTCACGCCAATCGCACAGACGGTTCCACAGCATCCGCGGTGTCACGCGGAAGACCAGCATCAGCAAAATCACCAGCAGAACACCGCCGACGATGAGCGTACCGATCACGCCGAGTGCGACGTAGCAGAGTCGACCGAGCAGACCGCCCAGCACACCGCCGCCCAGCTTGTCCGCTCCCAAGCGGAACAAGGCGCCGATGCTCCACGTATCCAGCTCGCCGCCCTTTTCGATCATACAGGTATGAATGATGGCAGGCAACAGCACTAGCACACCGCACGAAAGCAAGCCGCGTCCCTGGCTGCGGTAAGTGCCTCCCTCGCGGATGCGTCCGATCGACAGATAGATCATCGCCAAGGGCAGCAGGTACGCGCCGTAGCCGATCAAGCCGAACAGCACTCGCTCCACGTGATAACCGATCCAACGGAAGGGATGCGTCTCGCTCGTCCAATCAAACGAGCCGCCGCTCATCACGAGCGACAGAACCAGCATCACCGCCAGCAACGCACCGACGCCGAGCGCCAGATAGGGCTGCATACGGTATGCGATCTCGGCGGGCAACGGCTTATCGCTCTTTTTACCCTTGCCGCGCGACTTGCCACTCTTTGCCGAGCCGCTTTTGGTCGATCCGCCCTTGGCGGACGTGCCCTTGCCCGACGCAGCGGCAGGCTTGCTCAGCGTGTCCTCCTCGTCAAAGGGAGGCAGATCCTCAAACGGATCGTCGGCGCGATTTTGCACACGCACGCGCTGTCCCGTCTTTTTCGCAGGCGCACGCTTGCCGCCCGTCACGGTCGAGGTGTCGTCCATCGTGCACCACGCCTCAAACCAGCTCTTTTTCTTTTTTGTGTTTTTACTCATATCGGTTGCCTCCTGTACTCTTGTCCCCCGACGGAGGTTTCTTTTTCAGTCATTTATTGCCATCTGCCGCCGTGGATGAAGTGTGCCGCAAGGACACAAAATAATCACCAAGCCCACGCGACGGCAAGGTATAGTTATATATTTTATATTATACCATATTTTGTATCGTTTTGCAAGGGTGCTGCCTATTTTTTTCTTAAAATATGATGAAATCAAACGTCAGGAGATCACGATGGCTCATTCGTCTCGCCTAAGACTTCCCTACCTCACCCCGACCGTCGGGCTGTTACTCGCACTGGGGGGTGGTGCGGGCTTTATCAACGGCCTGCTCGGCACGGGCGGCGGCATTCTGCTGGTACTGGTTCTGCAGACCTACGTCCGCCGCCATACAAACGCCGCTGTCGCCGCAGAAGCACAGCGCGACGTGTTTGCGACCGCGCTTTCGGTGATGCTTCCCATCTCGGTGCTTTCCACTATATTATACGCACGCGGAGGCACGCTCGACCTTGGCGGCTTTGCCCCGATGATCCTGCCAACCGTGCTCGGCGGCGTGCTGGGCGCGTTTTTGCTCGACAAGCTCCGTCTTGACTGGCTCAAGCGGCTGTTTTCCCTGCTTCTGCTCGTCTCGGGCGTGCTGATGGTCGTGCGCGTCTGAGTGAAAGGAGGCACGAATGACATTCATCGATATGCTCGTCACACTCCTCATCGCGACGATGTCGGGGATGGGCATCGGCTCGGGTGGGTTGATGGTGCTCTATCTGACGTTTGTCCGCGGCGCGCCTCAGCTGGTCGCGCAGGGCTTCAACCTGCTCTTCTTTCTGTTTTCTGCAGGCGCTTCGATGGTCATACACCTCGACCGTCGAAGCATTCGTCTGCCTGCCACCGCGCTGATGATCGCGGCAGGATTGCCCGCCGCTTATCTCGGTGCGCGTCTTGCCTTGCGGCTCCCCGAGGGAATCGTAGCGCGACTGTTCGGTTTTTTCCTCATTTTGGCGGGAGCCAACGGTATTTTGAGCAAGCAAGAACGAAAAACGAAGGAAAAAAGTTGAAAAAATTATCAAAAAGGGGTTTACAAAACCAAAACTTTGTGGTATAATTCTATCCGTATGGCGTTGACTCGGTCTTCGGATAACGGACTGCTTCAAGCAGTGCATTCACCCACCGACCTCTGAGTCAGCCGCTGTTCAAAAAACACAAAGAAAGGTGAATAACTACCATGATGCAGAAGGAAGACAAGCAGCTCATTATCGCTGAGCACGCAACGCACGAGGGCGACACCGGTTCGCCTGAGGTTCAGATCGCGATCCTGACCAAGAGAATCGCTGACCTCACCGCACACCTGAAGGCTAATCCCAAGGATTTCCACAGCCGTCGCGGCCTGCAGAAGATGGTCGGTCACAGAAGAAATCTTCTGGGCTACCTGCAGAAGGTTGACATCGAGCGCTACCGTGCTATCGTTGCCAAGCTGAACCTGAGAAAGTAATTGCAAAGATCGGAGTGAAGATAGCGTGAAGTGCATTCACGTCCTATCTTCACTCCGCATTCTTATCTGACCCCAAATCGAAGGATCTTGCGGCGGATTAGCCATTATTTCCCTGCCCGTTTTGCCTACGGACCGAGAAATAATTGCTAAACCCTTGTGAGATCTTTCGTGAAAAATAAAAATATTTTACGGAGGAAAAAAGTATGTCTACCACTATCACAAGCTCCCAGATGCAGTTCAAGAATCACAAGACCTTCCGCTACACGCTGGCCGGCCGTCCCCTCGTCCTTGAGACGGGTAAGGTCGCAGGTCTGGCAAACGGCTCGGTTATGGTTCACTACGGTGACACCTGCGTGCTGTGCTGCGCCACCGCATCGGCAAAGCCCCGCGACGGCATCGACTTCCTGCCCCTCTCGGTCGATTTCGAGGAGAGAATGTACGCAGCAGGTAAGATCCCCGGCGGCTACCTCAAGAGAGAGGGTAAGCCCTCCGAGAAGGCGATCCTGACCTCGCGCGTCATCGACCGCCCCGTCCGTCCCCTGTTCCCCAAGGATCTGCGTAACGACGTCGCCCTGACGCTGACCGTCATGTCCGTTGACCACGATTGCGAGCCCGAGGTTGCCGCTATGATCGTCGCATCCGCCGCTCTTGCCCTCTCGGATATTCCGTGGAACGGTCCCATCTCGGGCGTGCACATCGGTCTTGTTGACGGCTAGCTGGTCGTCCACCCCCCCGAGG
>JAGBTR010000234.1 GCA_017631215.1 Clostridia bacterium
ACTTCCCGATACGGGCGACCACTATCTTTCCACCGCGCTGTTCGCGGAGTAAGGAGCTATGATGAAGCTGAGTGAACTGTTTTCGCAAGATAAGCTCTCGCTGTCCTTTGAGGTGTTTCCCCCCAAGACGGACAGCGCCTTTGACAGCGTCAAGCACGCCACCGAGGAGATCGCGCGTCTGCATCCCTCGTTTATGAGCGTGACCTATGGCGCGGGCGGCGGCACGAGCCGCTATACGCTTGAGATCGCCAAGAACATCAAGCAGAATTACGGCGTCCCCACGCTGGCGCATCTGACCTGCGTCTCCTCGACGCGTGAGACGGTGCGGGAAAAGATCGAGCAGATGAAGGCGGCAGGCATCGAGAACGTGATGGCACTGCGCGGTGATCTGACGCCCGAGCTGGAAAAGAGCGACCGCTCTGCGTGGGCTTACCGCCACGCGGTCGACCTCATCCGCGATATCAAGGAAAGCGGCGCGGACTTTTGCATCGGCGGCGCGTGCTATCCTGAGATCCATCCCGAGAGCGTCGACCAAAAGGAGGATATCAAGTATCTCAAGCAAAAGGTGGACGCGGGTTGCTCGTTTCTGACGACGCAGATGTTTTTTGATAACAATCTGTTCTACAACTTTATGTACAAGATCCGCGAGGCAGGCATCACGGTGCCCGTCGTTCCCGGTATTATGCCGATCACCAGAGCAGGGCAGGTCGAGCGCGCTGTTACGCTGTCGGGCTCGTTTATGCCGCAACGCTTCAAGGCACTGGTGGATAAGTTCGGCTCGTCGCCGCGTGCGATGCAGCAGGCGGGGATTGCCTACGCGACCGATCAGATCATCGATCTGTTCGCCAACGGCATCAAGAACGTCCATGTCTATTCAATGAACAACCCCGACGTGGCCGCCAACATTCTCAACAATCTGTCGGACATTCTGGGCTGATATAAAGGAATTGCTATGAATATCAAGGAATATATCCAACGTAATACACTTTACCTTGACGGCGGTATGGGCACGCTTTTGCAGGCGAGAGGGCTTGCGGCGGGTGAGCATCCCGAGACGTGGAATCTTACCCATCCGCAGGATATCACCGCCATCCACCGCGCCTATTTTGAGGCGGGCGCGAACGTCGTCAACACCAACACCTTTGGCGCGAACTGCCTGAAGTTTGGCAAGGAGGAGCTGGAGGAGATCATCCGCGCCGCCATCGCCAACGCCCGCGCGGCACGCGACACCGCCCACGGTGACCGCCCCAAGTGGATCGCGCTCGATATCGGTCCGACGGGGCGTATGCTCAAGCCCTACGGCGACCTCGATTTTGAGGATGCCGTCGCCGTCTTTGCCGAGACGGTGCGGCTGGGTGCCAAGCACGGCGCAGACCTCGTCTTTATCGAGACGATGAACGATAGCTACGAGACCAAAGCGGCGCTGCTTGCCGCCAAGGAGAATTGCGACCTGCCCGTTTTCGTCTCCAACGCTTACGGCGCGGACGGCAAGCTGATGACGGGCGCGTCGCCTGCCGCGATGGTGGCGATGCTCGAGGGACTCGGCGCGGATGCCATCGGCGTCAATTGCTCGCTCGGTCCGCGCGCGCTTGCGGGCGTGGTCGAGGAATATCTGGCGTGTGCGTCGATTCCCGTGCTGCTCAAGCCCAATGCGGGACTGCCCCGCGCGGTGGACGGCAAGACGGTCTACGACGTCGCCCCCGCCGAGTTTGCCGCCGAGGTCGCTTGCCTTGTGGCGCGCGGCGTGCGTGGCGTGGGCGGCTGCTGCGGCACAACGCCCGATTATATCAAGGCAGCTGTGAGCGCCACGCAGGACATCGCTCCCGTCGCGCTGACCGAGAAGGATATCAGCGTGGTCTCGTCCTATACCCACGCGGTGACGCTGGATGCGCCCGTCCTCATCGGTGAGCGGATCAACCCGACGGGCAAAAAGCGATTCAAGCAGGCGCTCGTTGAGGGCGATATGGATTATATTCTCAAGGAAGGACTCGACCAGCAGGAGCGCGGCGTGCATATCCTCGACGTCAACGTGGGTCTTCCCGAGATCGACGAGCGTGCGATGCTCGTCCGCGCCGTGACCGAGCTGCAGGCCATCATCGACCTGCCACTCCAGATCGACACCGCCGACGCGGGCGCGATGGAGGCGGCATTGCGCCGCTATAACGGCAAGGCGATGATCAACTCGGTCAACGGCAAGCAGGAGAGTCTGGACGCGGTGCTGCCGCTCGCCAAAAAGTACGGCGGTCTTGTGGTCGCACTGACGCTCGACGAGACGGGCATCCCCGCCACCGCCGAGGGGCGGCTGTCCATCGCGCGCCGCATTCTTGCCGAGGCAGAGAAGTACGGTCTTGCCAAAAAGGACATCGTGTTCGACCCGCTGGCGCTGACCGTCAGCGCCGACCCGAATGCAGGACGCGAGACGCTGCGCGCGGTGCGTATGATCCGCGAGGAGCTGGGCGCGCATACCTCGCTGGGCGTGTCCAACGTGTCGTTCGGTCTGCCCGAGCGTGACGCCGTCAACAGTACGTTTTTTGCGCTGGCACTCCACGCGGGGCTGTCGGCTGCCATTATGAATCCCTATTCCGAGGCGATGATGAAGGCGTGGTATTCCTACCGCGCGCTCGTCGGTATGGACGACAATTGCGCCTCGTATATCGCCTACGCATCGACGCTGCCCAAGACCGTCGCGTCACCCGCACCGACTGCGGGGAGCGTGACCGAGGGCGCGAGCATTGCGGGCGCATCCGCGCTGCAGCACGCCATCGTCAAGGGTCTGCGCGACCGCGCGTCCCAGCTGACCGAGGGGCTGCTTGCGACCCGCGCACCGCTTGACATCGTGCAGGAGGATATCATCCCCGCGCTGGATGCGGTCGGTGTCGGCTTTGAAAAGCAGACGGTCTATCTGCCCCAGCTACTCATGAGCGCCGAGGCGGCGGGCGCGGCGTTTGAGGTCATCAAGGCGCATATGCCCGCTGACCGCACGAGCGACCGCTTTGCCGTCGTGCTGGCGACGGTCAAGGGCGATATCCACGATATCGGCAAGAACATCGTCAAGCTGCTGCTTGAAAATTACGGCTTCGCGGTGACAGACCTTGGCCGCGACGTGCCGCCCGAGGCGGTGGTAGAGACGGCGGTGCGACTGCACGCGCCCCTCGTCGGGCTGAGCGCGCTGATGACGACGACCGTCCCCGCGATGGAGGAGACCATCAAGGCATTGCGCGCGCACGCGCCGTGGTGTCGCGTCGTGGTCGGCGGCGCTGTGCTGACGCAGGAATATGCCGACGGCATCGGGGCAGATCACTACGCCCCCGACGCGATGAGCACCGTACGCTATGCGGAAATTTTGGAAAAGGAGCTTTTGGAGCAATGAAAAAGGTACGCATTACCGTGATGAGACGGTCGACCTATCCCGATCTGATGGCGCAATACGAAAACCCGCTTGAGAACGCCTGCGAAATGAAGATCGGGCAGGTGTTCATCGCCAATGGCTGGGAGAAGCCCGAGGGGCTGTGCCGCACCGCGTGGGAGTGTATGTCGCCCTACGTGATGACGCTTGCCCACGGCGGCGAGAACTTTTACGAGGGCTGGATGAAAAATCCCCGCTCGGCGATGATCTCGTGCAACGACGGCTTCCGTCCCGTCAGCTATCTTGTGGAGGCGCTGGACGAGGATGCGGATTGATGGGCGGACGAAAAGGGCTGCCTTGTATTGACAGAGGAGAAACGAAATGACTTACGTAATGAGTGATATCCACGGCGAGTATGAAAAATACCTCAAAATGCTCGACCGTATTGGCTTTGGTGGCGATGATGTGCTGTACGTGCTGGGGGATGTGATCGACCGCGGTCCCGAGCCCGTGCAGACGCTTAAGGATATGTCCTATCGCCCCAACGTCTATCCCATTCTCGGCAACCACGAGGCCATCGCGCTGTCGGTGCTCAAGCCGCTGATGACCGAGATCACCGACAAAAATTACAGCAAGCAGATCAACGCCAAAACGCTCAAGCTCGTCAGCTATTGGCAGATGGACGGCGGCGACGTGACGCTTCAGCAATTTCGCCGTCTGCCGCCCGAGGAGCGCTTCGCCCTGATCGAATATATGGAGGAATTCGAACCGTACGCCGTGGTGGAATGTAATGACCTGACCTATATTCTCGTCCACGCGGGACTCGGCAACTACGCACCCGACAAGCCATTGAGCAAATACACCATCGACGAGCTGACCACGACGCGCCCCGAGGAGGAGACGTGGTACTACGACCGCGACATCCGCGTGGTCATCGGTCATACACCGACGCTTGCTGTTACAGGACGTGCGGACGTACATCGCTTGGAGAACGTTATTATGATCGATTGCGGCGCGACCTTTGGCGGTCGCTTGGCTTGCCTTTGCCTTGAGACGGGAGAGGAGTTCTACGTCTGAGCGGCGAGAGCGATGGAAAAAAGAGGACATACGGATGCAAGCGAGCACCGATGATATCAACGGCATCCTGCATACGATCGGCTTTTGCTGAGTGATCGCGGCGGCGGTGAGAGAAGCGCTTTCTCTTGCCGCCGCTTTTTGTATAGGATGCTGCCAAAAGAAGTTGAAAAAGGCGCGCGGGTGTGCTATAATGGTATCGTTAAATGAAGAATGGTTCGCACACTGTGCGGGCAGAGGAGGAGCGTATGTCTGACAAGCTAACAGTACTAAAGCAATATTTCGGGCATTCGTCCTTCCGCGGGGGGCAGGAGGCGGTGGTGAATGCCATTCTGCGCGGGCAGGACGCGCTCTGCGTGATGCCGACAGGCGCGGGCAAGTCGGTCTGTTATCAGGTGCCTGCGATGATGCTCGACGGCATCACGCTGGTCGACTCCCCGCTCATTTCTCTGATGAAGGATCAGGTCAGCGCGCTGACGCAAAACGGAATTCCCGCCGCTTATATCAACAGTGCACGCACGCCTGAGCAGCTGTCGCTTGTGACCGTAGGATTGCGGCGCGGGCGGTATAAGATCGTCTACGTCGCACCCGAGCGGCTAAGTACGCCCGAGTTCTTGAGCTTGTTTTGCGAGCTGAAGGTGTCTTTGCTCGCGGTCGACGAGGCACATTGCATCTCACAATGGGGACCTGACTTCCGCCCCAGCTATCTGCAGATTGCCGATTTTGCGGATGCGCTATGGGAGCGTCCCGTCATCGCGGCGTTCACCGCGACCGCCACCGCCGAGGTCAAGGACGACATTGAGTACTCGCTCAGGCTGAGAACACCGATCCGCATCACGACGGGCTTTGATCGCCCCAATCTGACCTTTGGGGTCGTTCGCTCCAAAAACAAATTCAGCGATTTGAAAAAGATCCTGGCACGCCACGAGGGGGAGTCGGGAATCGTCTACTGCGCAACGCGAAAGCTGGTCGAAAGAGTTGCTACCAAGCTGGCGGGGGAGGGCTACGCGGCGACCGTCTACCACGCAGGGCTTGAGAGCGAGGTGCGGCAGCAGAATCAGGAGGATTTCGTCTACGACCGCAAGACCGTCATGGTCGCGACCAATGCCTTCGGTATGGGTATCGATAAATCCAACGTCTCCTTTGTCGTTCATTATAATATGCCGCAGGACGTTGAGAGCTACTATCAGGAGGCGGGACGTGCGGGGCGCGACGGCTCGGCTGCCGAGTGCGTGCTGCTGTATTCTCCCGCAGACGTCCGTACGCTGCAGTATCTGATCAATCACCCCGCGACCACCAACCCACTGCTGACACCCGACGAGCAGGAGGTGCTTGGAGATCGGGCGCACGATAGGCTCAAGCAGATGGTCTTCTACTCAACGGCCAATACCTGCCTGCGCCGTTTTATGCTCAATTATTTCGGCGAGGAGGCTCCCAACTTTTGCGGCAATTGCTCAAGCTGCTTGACGCAGTTTGACGACGTGGATGCCACGATCGACGCACAAAAGATCATGTCCTGCATCAAGCGTACGGGCGAGAAGTATGGCGTGAGTCTCATTTGCGATATTCTTCGCGGAAGCCAAAGCGAGCGCATTCTCTCGCTCGATCTGCAGCACCAAACGACCTACGGTCTGATGCAGAGCTATTCCGTCGCGCAGATCCGCGAGACCATAGAATGTCTGGAGTATGAGGGCTTTATTAGGACGGTGGGAACGGCATACCCCGTGCTGATGCTGACGCCCCGGTCCGCGCGCATTCTGTTCGAGGGTGAGACCTTTGTGATGAAGCGAGTCAAGCCCAAGGAGCCGAGCGTCAAGAAAAAAAGCACGAGCGCTGTCGAGACGGTCGCCGTTGACCGCGAGCTGCTTGCCGCACTCAAGGCACAGCGGCGCACGATCGCAGATATGCAGGGCGTGCCCGCCTATCTGGTCTTTACGGATGCCGCGCTGATCGATATGTGCCTCAAGCACCCGACGACGCACGAGGAATTCCTTGGCGTCTCGGGCGTTGGTCAGACCAAGCTTGCCTTGTACGGTGACCTGTTCTTGCCGCTGATCGCAAGATATCCCGCGCCCGATCGGCACGATGAGGACGTTGTGCCAAAGAAAAGCAAAAAACGGGTAAAGAAGCTGCCGTTTTCGATCACACCCGAGGAGCTTGCGTGCTTTGAAGCACTTCCCACGCCCATCTCGACCACCGAGCTGACCAAACGGATCAGTATGCTGGTCGAGGACGTGAGGGAGAGGAAAATGTACCGCATCAAATATCGTAAGCTCCTGCAGTGGCTGATCGATATCGAATTGGTCGAATGGCGCGAATGGGAAGACGGTAGGATGCGAAGGTTGCCGACCGCACTCGGCGAACAGATGGGGCTTGGAGTGTATATCGTCGAAACAAAACGGCGACGCTATCCGCTCATCAACTTGTCCAAGGAGGCACAGCAGCTTGTTGCAGACAACCTCGACGCCGTCCTTGCGACCGTTTCCCGCCCTCGCCCGACGCTTGAAGAGTCGGAGGAGGATGAGGAGGATGAAGAATAATCCGGATGATCCGGATAATCAGCCCAGCCTTTGCCAACTTGGGTGAGCGAAAGAGGAGCGAATCGCCGCGAAGGAGGCGCGTCTCATAGAGATGGGCGAGCGCGTCAGAGTCGATCGTCGCTCGTTCTTGACACACACAGGAAAATATGCTATAATTTTATACGTATACATTGCAGAAAGAGTGGTTGTACTATGAAAAAAAGTAAGAAAGTGATCTTATATATCGCCAATCAAGCGCTGGGCTATCTCGATGCCTTGCAGACGGCGTTGCAGGAGCAGCTGGGCGAGCTGAGGGTCGTGACCGATGCGACGGATATCGGCTCTGTGTTTTGTGCCGCGTGTGCAGATCTTGTTATCGTTGCCGGTGTTGAGCAAATGTCGTATCAGGATAAGCTTGCGATGCGGAATTACCTGAACGAAAACGGCCGCGTGCTGCTCTTGGGTGGTCCCGCATTCGAAAAGCCCTTCCGTTGGCAGGGCGAGGCACTGTCCCAAAGAGATTATCGCGCGCGTGTCATTGAGAATATCAGAAA
>JAGBTR010000235.1 GCA_017631215.1 Clostridia bacterium
CGCGCGACGGGGCAACCGAGGCGCTGGGTGAAATTCTTGTGCCGTTTCCGCCCGAATCGAGACTCTCGGGCATCGAGCGGCGCTTTGACAAGAACGATACGCTCGTCTATGAGCGCACCGTCACACTGCCCGACGGCTTTACCAAAGATCGGCTGATGCTCCATTTCGGTGCGGTCGACCAATATGCACGCGTGCTCGTCAACGGCACGCCCGTCGGTGCGCATGAGGGCGGCTACCACCCCTTCTCGCTCGATGTGACGGATGCGTGGCGCGAGGGTGAGAACGTGCTGTGCGTCGAGGTGCGCGATCCACTCGACAAAGACCTGCCTTACGGTAAGCAAAGAGAAAAGCGCGGCGGTATGTGGTACACGCCGACGAGCGGCATTTGGCAGACCGTGTGGCTGGAGGCGCTGCCCGCCGAGCATATCACGTCGCTCCGCCTGACGCCCACGCTTGACAGCGTGACGGTCGAGACGGTCGGCGGTGCGGCACAAAAGATGATTATCCTGCACACCGAGGCGGGCGACAAGGAATACGTCTTTGAGGGTGACCGCTTCGTGCTCGCCCCCGACGAGGTGAAACTGTGGACGCCCGATGCGCCCTATCTCTACCGCTTCACGCTCGTTTGCGGCGAGGATCGCATCGAGTCGTATTTCGCGCTACGCACGGTGTCCGTGGTGGAGGGCAAGAGAGGTCCCGTCCTCGCGCTCAACGGCAAGCCCTATCTCTTCCACGGTCTGCTCGATCAGGGCTATTTCTCGGACGGCATCTATCTGCCCGCCAGCTCCGAGGGCTACCGCTATGACATCGAGACAATGAAGTCGCTCGGCTTCGATATGCTGCGTAAGCACATCAAGATCGAGCCTGCGCTGTTCTACTATTACTGTGACAAGCTCGGTATGGTCGTCTTTCAGGATATGGTCAACAGTGGGCCGTATTCGTTTTTGATCGACACCGCACTGCCCACCGCTGGTCTTAAGCGCGGTGTGACTCACCACGCAAGCCCCCGCCGCCGCGCAGCCTTTGAGAGTGCCGCACGCGACACGGTCGAGCTGCTGTATAACCATCCCTCGGTCTGCTACTACACCATTTTCAACGAGGGCTGGGGGCAGTACGATACCGACCGCATCTATGACGAGCTCAAGGCGCTCGACCCCACGCGCATCTGGGACAGCGCGTCGGGCTGGTTCCGACCGAAACGGAGCGACGTGCAAAGCGAGCACGTCTACTTCAAGCCCGTCAAGCAGAAGGCAAATAAGCAGCGCCCCGTGGTGCTGTCCGAATTCGGCGGCTATTGTCTTGGCGTAGAGGGGCATATCTTTAATTTGGATAAGTCCTACGGCTACGCCACCTATGCCGACAGCGAGGCGCTGACGGTGGGCTTTGAGAAGCTGTACGGCGAGCAGATCGTGCCCGCCCTGCAAAGCACCAACCTGTGTGCCCTCGTGCTGACGCAGGTGAGCGACGTTGAGGACGAGGTCAACGGTCTTGTCACCTACGATCGCCAATGCGTCAAGGTCGACCCCGCCCGTATGCGCGAGATCGCAGAGCGGCTGAGAAGAGCGTTTGACGCGTGAGCATCCGACAAAAAAAGAACGCACCCAAAGCGTGGGTGCGTTCTTTTTTCGTTGTTTAGTTGTTGTCGCGGAAGGAATTGCGGTATTGGAGCGGCGTCATACCGATGTGCCGCTTGAAGATGCGGATGAAATAGGAGCAATCCGAAAAGCCGCTCTCGTAGCAGGCATAGGTCACCGACCGTCCCTCCTCGAGCAGCTGCTTGGCGAGCGCGATCTTGCGCGCCTGCAGATAACTGATGAGCGGCACGCCGATATGCTTGCGAAAGACGGCGGACAGATAGGGCGCGGAGACGTGGATGGCATCCGCCAGCTCACTGACCGACGAGATACGCGCGACGTTGTTCTCAATATAAGGAAGCACGTCGCGGATGGGGGCGGGAAGAGCCGAGGTGTTGACGTGCTCGCCCGCGATCTGCACCGAGGTGCACTTCTCGCTCAGCGTACACAGCAGCTGAAGCATCTTGGCGTAGATCTTGGTGTGCACCAGCTCGCCGTTGCCCGTCTGCTCGTTGCGGCAGACCGTGGCGATGTCATAGAGCATCTGCTTGATCTGCTCACTGCTCTCGGGCGACAGCATCAGCCGCGCCGAGGAGCCTCCCGTGCGGCGGAGCAGGGGAGAGAGGGGGCTGGTGATGTGATGGGCGAAGATGTTGCCGGGGATGACCATATAAAAGCGCTTGTAATAGCAAGGCTTTTTCAGCACAAGGCTGTGCATCTCGTTGGGCTTGATGAGCATCAGGTCGCCCGGGGAGAGCGTGTAGTAGCCGTTTTTGACGATGTAGTCCGCCTCGCCCTCGACGAAGTAGTACAGCTCGTAATTCTGGTGGATATGCAGGTGATGATCCTCGGGGCGATCGAAGGTCTCTTTGTAAGCGAAGATGATGGGGTCGCGGTCGGTAAAGATGTGCAGCTTGCGTTCCAGATACACATTGTGCGACTCGTCGCTACCGCGGTGGGTCGTGAGCTGTCGGTCAAATTCCATCGTGCCCATAGCGTTTCTCCTCATAGAATCATTGTAAAAGTTCTATTTTTATAAAATAAACAGAATAAACAGAACTTTTCCAATACCATTATAGTATAATCTTGACAAAAAGTCAAGCGTTTTTCGCTTTTTTGTGTCATTCTTGCTTGGACGGCACCGTGGGCTTGACCTCTCCCCCTGCGCCCTCGGCGGCGCGAAAGGCGTTGCGGTAGCGGAGCGGTGTCGCACCGAGGTGCCGCTTGAAGATGCGGATAAAATAGGAGCAATCGGTATATCCCGTCTCGCGGCAGGCGTCTGCCACGGTGTAGCCCTCCTCAAGCATCTGCTTGGCGATGCTCATCTTGAGCGACTGGAGATAGTAGACGAGCGGCACGCCCATATGCTTGCGGAACAGGGCAGAGAGGTAGGAGGGCGAGACGTGGATGGCATCCGCGATCTCCTTGACCGAGGTGATGGTCTTGAGATGTCGGTCGATGTATATCATCACGTCCGCCAGCGGTGTCGCCAGCTCGGTCTCGACCGTCTGGCTCTCGGGCGTTTGGATGAAGGCGGCGTTCTCGCTGACCGTGCAGAGGATCTGGAGCGTGTTGGCGTAGACCTTGGTCTGGATGAGCGGCGAGGACTCGGCGGTGTCCTCGCGGCAGATCTCCAGCGTCTCATACAGCAGTGAGCGGACGCTCTCCCTGATCTCGGGCGGCAGACGGAGCCTTGCCGACGTGCCCCTCGTCAGACGGAGCAGAGGCGCGAGCGGGTCGGTCGTGTGTTGGGAGAAGGAGCTTGGGGGAAGGATGATGAAAAAGCGCTCGTACTGGTGCGGCTTGCGAAGGGTGACCTTATGCACCTCGCCCGGGTCGATGATGACGATGTCGCCCGGCTGGAGCGTGTAGTAGGAGTTGTTGACGACGTAGTCCACGTGCTCGCTGATGCAAAAGTACAGCTCGATATTCTGATGGACGTGAAAGGGATGCTGATCCAGACCGGCGTAGGAGTTGACGTAGGAAAAGGTGATGGGAGGTCGGTCGTGAAAGATGTTCAGCTTTTTCTTGACCTCACATTGAATATCCTCTACGAAATTCATATTTTGCCTCCCTTCCTCAAGGTGCTGGGATCGCCCTCCTCCTTGCCCGCGCAAAAGGCGGCACGGTATTTGAGGGGCGTCATGCCCAGATGGCGCTTGAATATGCGGATGAAATAGGAGCAGTCGGTATAGCCCAGCTCGCGGCAGACGTCCGCCACTGTGTAGCCCTCCTCGAGCATCTGCTTTGCCAGCGACATCTTGAGCGACTGCAGGTGGTAGATGAGCGGCACGCCCAGATGCTTGCGGAACAGCGCCGACAGATAGGGAGGCGAGACGTGGACCGCCTTGGCGATCTCCGCCACGTTCTGGATCTCCTTGAGGTGCTTCTCCATATAGATATAGACGTCCGAGATCAGCTCGGACAGCTCGGTGCGGTCGGCGCGGCGCTCGGCGGGAAGAAGATCGTCTGCGTGCTCACACAGCGTGCAGAGGATCTGCAGACAAAGGGAATACACGCGCGTCTGCACCAAGGGGGCGAGCTGGGCGGTCGAGCCCTCGTGGCAGATGCTCAACGCGTCGTACAGCATCGCGTGGATGCTCTGACCGACCTGCGCCGAGGGGCGGAGTCTCGCCGAGCGGTGCTCGGTCTGCTTGAGCAGGGCGGACAGCGGTGCGAGCAGCGGCTCGGGCAACGGATCAGTGGGCAGAGCGATGAAAAAACGCTCGTATTGGTGCGGCTCGCGGATGACGACCTTGTGGATGGCGCCCGGTCGGATGATGACGATATCACCCGGCCGGAGCGCGTAGTAGGCATCGCCCACGACGTAGTCCACGTATCGGCTGATGCAAAAGTAGACCTCAACGTGGGGGTGGACGTGCAGCGTGTGTTGGTCGACATCGGTGTAGGAGTCGATGTGATTGAAGGAGGCGGGGGAGCGATCGTGAAAGATATTCAGTTTTTTTCGAGTCTCGTACTGGATGTCCTCGATGTATCGGTTCTCTTGCATCATATCCTCCTTATTTTCCGTCGGTCACGGTGCGGGCTTGTTCTCCTTGCCCGCGCAAAAGGCGGCACGGTATTTGAGGGGCGTCACGCCCAGATGGCGCTTGAATACGCGGATGAAATAGGATTGGTCGGTATATCCTGCGGCAAGGCAGGCGTCCGCGACCGATTGCCCCTGCTCGAGCAGCTGCTTGGCAAGGCTCATCTTGCGCGATTGCAGATGATAGACGAGCGGCACGCCGAGATGGTTGCGGAACATCGCGGAGAGATAGGAGGGCGCGAGGTGGACGGCGTCCGCGATCTCATTGACCGACTCGATGCTCTTGAGGTTCTTGTCGATGTACAGCATCACGTCCGCCAGCGGCTCGGGCAGATGCTCGTCCTCGGCGATGCCGTCCGCGCCCAGCACACGGTCGGCACATTCGTTGAGCAGGCACAGCAGCTCGACCGTTTTGGCGTAGATCTTGGTCTGGTGCAGGGCGAGCAGCCCCTCGGCGATGTCCTCGCGGCAGACGGTCAGCGTATCATAGAGCAGCGCCTCGATGGCGCTCCGTTGCTCTGCCGAGGGACGCAGACGGGCAGACCCGCCGCCCAGCGCGTGCATCAGCGAGTGGAGCGGATCGTGCGAGAGCGTGGGGAAGACCCTTGCGGGGAGCTGGATGAAGAAGCGCTCATATCGGTGCGCCTCGCGCAGCACCACGCGGTGCGCCTCGCCCGCCCGCACGATGACCACGTCGCCCGGGGCGAGACGGAGATAGCTCTTGCCCAGCACGTAGTCCACCTTGTCGCTGATGCAAAAATACAGCTCGGTGTTCTCGTGGATGTGCAGGGGATGGTTCATCTCAAGGTCGGTGAACGAGTTGATATAGGTGAAGGTGAGGGGAGGGCGACCGTGCAGGACGTCCAGCGTTTTGGTCACTTCAAAGCGGATGGTGTCCGCGCCTGCCCATTGAATATCCTTCATTTGCTCGTCCCTCCTCTCAAAAATATAAAAAAGCGCAAAAACGTCCCATTTTTATCGAAAAAATTCCTATAAATAGGACTCTTATAAGATTATTATAATAATGAAAAGGTAAATTGTCAAGTATAGCACGAGGAAAAAGTGCAACAACAAAAAATCTTTCTAAAAAAAGGAGACGAATTTATGTACGTATCTGTATTCACCGACGAGCTTCAAAGAGAAGTAACCGAGATCCTGCCCACTCTTGCGGGCTGGGGTATGAAGTACGTGGACTTCCGTTCCCGCGTGTTCGGCAAGCCCATTGAGAATCTGACCATGGATGAGCTCAAGGCTCTGCGCGCTCAGCTGGACGAGCTGGGTCTGAAGACGGGTGTTATCCAGTCCTCGCTGTGCAAGGTCCATCTGCCCGGTCCCGACGTGGTAGCCAAGGAGATGCAAAAGCTCGAGGGCATCATCCGCGCGGCTGACGTGCTGGACTGCCGTCTGGTCCGTTCGTTCAACTTCTGGCAGCACGATCAGTACGATCCCAAGTGCGGCGAGCTGGCTATGCGTCCCGACGCACAGGCTCAGGTGATGGAGATGTTCTATCCCTTCGCTAAGCGCGCCCAGGAGGCAGGTCTGATCCTCGGTATCGAGAACTGCGGTCAGACGCCCGATGAGGTCATTACTGTTCTGGAGCAGCTCAACGTGCCCGGTTGGGGTATGGCTTGGGACGTTTCCAATATGTTCGAGATCCTGCCCGAGGCTAAGGGTGACTGTGTCGATTACTTCACCAAGTGCCTCAAGTACGCCAACATGCTGCACGTCAAGTCGCGCGGCGTTCTGGCTGAGGTCGAGGGTAAGAAGGTTCCTTGGGAGAGAGTTCTCCGCGGCGCACTCGTTACGGGTAAGGATATGCCCGTATCCATCGAGACGCACGTTCCCGCCGGTGTCGGCCTGAACGGTGAGGAGGCAACCAAGAAGTGCTATGATTATCTGAAGAGAGTTTGGCCCGCAAGCGCACCCGGCGATATGAAGTCGGCACTCTCGCCCGTTCAGATGTTCGACCGTCCCTACAACGATAACCCCGTCAATATGGTCGTCGTCGGTCTGGGTATGGGTAAGAACCGCTGCGCACAGATCACCAACACCAACGGTATCAAGCTGTACGGTGTTTGCGATACCAACGAGACGCGCGCCAAGGAGATCGGCGAGCAGTTCAAGGTTCCCTACAGCGCCGATATCAACACCTTCCTGAACGATCCCGCTGTTGAGGTTATGTACGTCGTCGTTCCCACGGGCGATCACTGCCGCGTGGCAAGACAGTGCCTTGAGGCTGGCAAGCACGTTCTGCTGACCAAGCCCATGGATATCAACCACGAGCGTTGCGACGAGCTGATCGCTTTCGCGAAGGAAAAGGGTCTGCTTCTGGGCGTTGACTTTGACCTGCACTTCCGCGGCCCGCTGAAGGAGCTTCAGCTGGCTGTCAAGAACGGCTTCTTTGGCAATCTCAAGAGCGCCAATATGATCCTGAACATCAAGCGCGATAAGAAGTACTTCGACGAGAACGGCGGCTGGAGAGGCACCTGGGCAATGGACGGCGGCGGAGCACTGAGCAATCAGGGTATCCACGAGATCGACAGACTGCTCGCTTGCTTCGGTATGCCCAAGCGCGTGAGCTGCACGACCTACAAGCAGACGCACGACATTGAGGCCGAGGACTACGGTATCGCAGAGTGGCAGTACGAGAACGGCATGATCGCCCGCATCTCGACGACCACCTCCTTCCCCTTCAACGCATGGTACACCCGTCTTGAGGTCTACGGCGACAAGGGCGCATATATGCTGACCGCCGGCGGTCCCGAGGGTGAGCACATCTACTGGAACGGCGACGGCAAGTGGACGGAGGAGTCCCCCAATCCCGTTCAGCGTGAGTTCAACCAGGGTGCGGACAACTTCGCATACTGCCTGCGCACGGGCGCAACGCTCGTCGTCGATCCCAAGGAGGGAAGCGATTCGCGCTACATTCTGGATAAGATGTACGAGAGTGCCAAGCAGAATGGCGCGTGGGTAGAGCTCGAGGAAAGATAATGATGATGGATGACGATAACAAGCTCACGGGTGCCATTAAGGGCATCGTGACCGAGATCCAGAGATTTTCTCTGCAGGATGGTCCCGGTATCCGTACGACCGTCTTCCTCAAGGGCTGCAATATGCACTGCACGTGGTGTCACAACCCCGAGACGCTCAAGCATATGCCCGAGATCATGTTCTATCCCATCCGTTGCATCGGCTGTGGCAAGTGTGTCGAGGTCTGCCCCGAGGGCGCTCACACCATGGGCAACGGCAAGCACACCATCGACCGCACGCTCTGCGTGGGCTGTGGTAAGTGCGCCGACGCCTGCTACGCCGAGGCGCTCCAGCTGTGCGGCAAGCGTATGTCTGCCAAGCAGATCATGGATGAGGTCGAGCAGGATAAGCCCTACTATGACAATTCGAACGGCGGTATGACCATCTCGGGCGGCGAGTGTCTTTGCCAGTCTCCCTTCGTGGAGCAGCTGCTCGACGCGGCACACGAGAAGGGCATCCACGCCGCCATCGAGACCAATCTCAGCTTTGATTTTGAGAGAATCGAGGACGTGCTTCGCAAGTGCGATCTCGTGATGTTCGACATCAAGCTGATGGACGACGAGGCGCACAAGACGTACACGGGCGTGAGCAATGCCAAGGTGCTTGCCAACGCCAAGAAGCTCGACGAGCTGGGTGTCCCCTTCATCGTGCGTACCCCCCTCATCCCCGGTGTGACGGATACCGACGAGAACGTGTCCGCCATCGTGGATTACATTAAGGATATGAAGCATCTCGTTCGCTACGAGCTGCTCAACTTCAACACGCTCGGCGGCGCGAAGTATGAATCGCTGTCTGCCGACAACGCCCACGCGGATGCCCGTCCGCTTGCCAAGGCACGCCTTGACGAGCTGGGCGCCATCATCGATCGCGCGGGCATCGCAGGAAAGGTGGTATAAGAATGAGTGCCATCAAATTTGTCAACTGCTATTCCCCCGAGGAGGAGCTGTCCTACGATAAGCGTATCGCTCTGCTCCGTCAGCGCAAGGTCGACCAGACGGCTGAAAAGGCAAAGCTGGGCGGCGCGGACGAGGACGATTACGGTCTGATCGTTCAGGACGAGTTCAAGTTCCAGCTGCAGCCCAGCCACAAGAACGGCTCCATCTACGGCTACGACGCGTGGTCGCAAAACTATTGCCGACTGCTCTCGGAGCATCCGCTCTATCTCGACGCGCTCGATGCGTTCGTCGGTAAGGGATTTCTGTTCCTTGAGAGACTGCGTCCGCCCAAGAAGAAGTGGAACCCCGACTACGCTTACCCCGATCTGCAGCAGATCTTTGATCGTTACAACATCATTTCGGGTATCGACAACTGTCACCACTTCACGCCCGACATTCAGATCGGTTTCGATCTTGGCTGGGGCGGCATTCTTGCCAAGCTTGAGGAGCAGGAGAAGCTGCACGACGAATCTCACGCCGATTTCTATCGCGCCGAGATCGCCGTTGTCAAGGCCATCATCGCCTTCCTCGACCGTATGACCGACGAGATCGAGGCGCAGGCGGAGCGCGAGACGCATCCCGTGCTCAAGCAGAACCTGATCGATATGGCAGAGTGCAACCGCGCCATCGTTTCGGATAAGCCCAAGACGTTCCGTCAGGCGGTGCAGTGGATGTGCTGGTTCTCCATGCTGTCCCGTACCTACAACCGCGGAAGCGCGGGCGGTCAGCTTGACGAGATGCTGCGCCCCTACTACGAGCGCGACGTCGAGGCGGGCATTCTGACCGACGACGAGGCTGTGTTCTATCTGGCTTGCCTGTTCCTGCAGGACAGCCGTTACTTCCAGCTCGGCGGTCCCGACGAGAACGGCGAGGATATGATCTCGCACATCTCTTATCTGTGCCTTGAGGCGGCAGATAAGATCAACATCGCTTGCAACCTGACCGTGCGCGTGCACGACAAAATGAACGAGGACTTCTTCCGCAAGTCGGTGGCCTACCTGTTCAAGAACAAGCAGGGTTGGCCGCGCTACTCGTCCGACAACGCACTGGTCGAGGGCTTTATGAAGTGCGGCTATTCCAAGGAGCTCGCCCGTCGCCGCGTGGCGGCAGGCTGCCATTGGATGTGTATTCCCGGTATGGAGTACACGATGAACGATACCGTCAAGATCAATCTGCTCAAGGTGTTTGACGTCGCTTACCGCGATATGATGGCACACGCCGACGAGCCGAGCATCGACGCGCTGTGGGAGTGCTACAAAAAGCACCTCAAGGTCGCCGTTGACGCGACGGGCGCGGGCATTATGCATCACCTCAAGTACCAGTCCAAGAGCCAGCCTGAGCTCATTCTCAACCTGTTCCAGCACGGTCTGATCGAGAAGGGTCTCAACATCACCGACGGTGGTGCAAACTTCTACAATATGTGCGTGGACGGCAGTGGTCTTGCTGTGGTCGCGGACAGCTTTGCTGCCTGCGAGAGCCGCATCGACCGCGAGGGTAAGCTGACCTACGCGCAGCTGACCGAGCTGCTCGACCGCAACTTTGAGGGCGGCGAGTACGTCCGTCAGATGCTTCAGCACAGCCCCCGTTACGGCGGCGGCTGCACGCTGGGCGACGCTTGGGCACAAAAGGTCAACGAGCTGTACACCTCGCTCGTCCGCGATCTGTGCAATCAGTACAAGGGCGTCAACTTCATCCCCGGCTTCTTCTCTTGGTCGAACACCATCGGTCTTGGTAAGACGGTCGGTGCTACGCCCAACGGTCGTAAGGCGTTCGAGCCCATCAACCACGGTGCCAACCCCAACGGCGGCTTCCGCCGCGACGGTGCGGTCACCTCGATGTGCAACTCGATCGGCGCGATCCAGCCTGGTTACGGCAACTGTGCACCCGTTCAGCTTGAGCTCGACCCCGGCATCGTCGGTGACGAGGAGGGTGTCGATAAGATGGCCGCTATGATTAAGACGATCATGTCGACGGGCAACACGCTGCTCAACATCAACATCATCGACGGCAAGAAGATCCTCGAGGCTCATAAGGATCCTATGAAGTATCCCGACCTTGTCGTTCGCGTCACGGGCTTCACCGCCTTCTTCGCGATGCTCTCGCCCACCTTCCGCCAGCTCGTCGTCGACCGCGTCATGTCGGTCAACGGCTCGCGACTGGAAGAGGATCAGTGAGGAGAAGAGGATGACGTGGGGCCAGCCCCACACCCCGCTTAAAGCTTTCTTGGAAGAAAGCTTTAAGAATTCAAAGAACTTAAATAAAAAATATAGCGATCGCTCCGAGTATTCTCGAACTGTTTTGTAAGTTTTTGAGGATTCCCAAGGAACTTTTTTCAAAAAGTTCCTTGGGCGGGGCTCGGGGCAGCGCCCCGAAGAAAGGAAATATCATGAAGCACGATCTTCACATGGAAGTCATTGATATGACTCAAAAGGAAAACCGCGTCCTTCCCCTGTGCCACGGCGTCATTCCCGGCTCGCGTCCTTACCACCACACCATCGTGGCAGGCTCTGAGACCGTCTTTGCTGCCAACACGGGCTACTACCACATTCTCATCCTCATCGGCGGCGAGGCTGATTTCGTCTGCAACGGCGAGACCGTCCGCTTCGACGAGAGAGTGACCTTCGTTCCCGGCGCTGATCAGGAGCTGACCGTTAAGGCACTGACCGACACGCAGATCCTTGAGATCCAGTGGGATATCTTCCCCGAGGACGAGGGTATGCTCAAGGAGTACGGTACGACCTTCCCGCACTACGTTCTGTACCGCAACTCCATCCAGTACATCGACCGCAACAAGAGTGAGAAGACCATCAGCCGTATGATGATCCCCCACAAGGTCATCCCGCGCTTCTCGCTGGGCTCGGTTGAGTCGTTCGGCTATGACCTGGTCAAGCCCCACAGCCATCCTATGCTCGACCAGTTCTTCTTCAGCTTCCCCGAGAACGACATGGAGGTCATCATCGACGACGAGAAGATCCCCATGAAGGGCGATACCATTCTGTACATTCCTCTGGGCTCCAACCACGGCGTTGAGGTTACGGGCGACCGCCACATGCACTACATGTGGATCGACTTCCTGCCGGACAACGAGCTGGGTCTGAAGAGACTTGAGAGCAGCCATATGCCCACGGGTAAGTGGAATTCGTTCAGCGCAGACGGTAAAAAGAGCTGATTGCCCCTTGACATAAAAGAAAAACCGTGATATACTAAACCCAACGAAGGGCGAGGCGTCATCGTCTCGCCCTTGTCTTTTTGGAGGGATTATGGCAAATATTACACTGCAATTGGAGTGCGAAAACCTCGGCAAATACGACGTCATCGTCGCAGGCGGCGGCCTTGCGGGCGCGGCGGCGGCACTGGCGGTCGCACGCGAGGGTAAGCGCGTGATGCTCATCGAAAAATCGCAGAAGCTGGGCGGTCTTGGCACGCTGGGACTGATCAATCTGTTCGTTCCCATGTGCAACGGACGCGGCAAGCAGATCATTTTCGGCATGGCCGAGGAATTCTTGCGGCTGTCCACCAAATACAGCTGGGACACCATCCCTGAGGGCTGGGAGCAGGGCGGCGAGTATCAAGGCCCCGAACCCCAAGACGGCAATTATCCCCGCTACGTCAACCGCTATTCGCCCGATATCTTCGCGCTGACGCTGACCGAGGTGCTGGCCGATGCGGGCGTTGAGCTGATGTTTGATACCATCGTTACCCGCCCCGTTATGGAGGACAAGCATTGCAAGGGTCTTGTCGTGGAGAACAAGTCGGGTATGGGCTATTACGAGGCGAATA
>JAGBTR010000236.1 GCA_017631215.1 Clostridia bacterium
CATCTCAAGCTGGGCCGCCGCCGTTTCGAGCTACGCGGCAAAGGGCGAGAGCGGCATTATGCTCTTCATCAAGGCGATTCCTTATAACTTCTACTCGATCCTCACGCTCGTCTTTATTGTGGCGCTGACCATGATGAAGTTCGATTACGGCCCGATGCGCACTCACGAGGCCAATGCCCTTCTCCACGGAGATCTTTATACCTCGGGCGATCGCAACGAGAGCGACGAGCAGGTTTCCTCCTCGCGCGGACGCGTGATCGACCTGATCGTTCCGATCTTAGCACTCATCGGCATCTCGATCTTTGCGCTGCCCTACGTTGGCGGTATGTTTGACGGAAAGAACATCATCGATGCCTTCTCCGAAACCGATGCGACGGTCGCTCTCCCCTGGGCAGGCCTTATCGCGCTGATCCTGATCGTCATCTACATGATCTGCCGCCGCTTGATCTCCTTTAAGGAGTCGATGGATTGCATCCCCCACGGCTTTGTGGCCATGGTCCCCGCGATCCTGATCCTAACCCTTGCCACCTCGCTCAAAAACATGACCTCGGGTCTTGGCGCTGCTGCTTTCGTTGGGGATCTGATGAGAAACCCCGCGGCCGCATCCTTGGAAAATCTCCTGCCCGCCGTCATCTTCCTTGTGGCCTGCATCTTGGCCTTTGCCACGGGAACCTCTTGGGGTACCTTTGGCATCCTGATCCCGATCGTCAATGCCATCTTTGTGAACGACCCGACGCTGATGATCATCGGCATGTCGGCCTGCCTTGCGGGCTCGGTCTGCGGTGACCATTGCTCCCCCATCTCGGACACGACCATCATGTCCTCTGCGGGCGCACAATGCAACCACTTAAATCACGTATCCACCCAGATCCCCTACTCGGTCACCGTGGCAATCATCTCGTTTGTGATGTTCGTTGTCGCAGGCTTTGTACAAAACGTATGGATCTGCCTGCCTCTTGGCATCGTGCTGACTGTCGCCACCCTGTTCGTTATCAAAAAGATTACGGAGAAAAAACACGGCCCCATGCCGTCCTTTGTCGATCATGAATAACACATTACCCTATTCCACCTTCCGATATCCGAAGCTTTTGCGCTTCTTTGAGGAAATTTCAAGCATTCCCCGTCAAACCTATCACGAAGAGCAGATTGCCGACTACCTGTGCGAGTTTGCTCATGCGCGCGGCTTGTCCTGCTATCGGGATGCCCACCAAAACGTCCTGATTACAAAGCCCGGAACGCAAGGACTTGAGGCTACCGCTCCCCTGCTCTTGCAGGGACACACCGACATGGTGTGCGAGGTCAGATGGGGCAAGGAGCACAATTTCCTGACCGATCCTCTCGCTCTTTACGTCGAGGACGGCTGGCTTCGAGCCAAGGATACCACGCTCGGTGCCGACGACGGTGTGGCCGTGGCGGTCATGCTCGCGCTGTTGGATGACACGCAGGTGGCGCATCCCCCTCTCGAATGCCTGTTCACCGCCTCCGAGGAGGTCGGACTTGACGGTGCGAAAAACTTTGACTATTCTCTTTTGTCTGCGCGTCAGATGATCAACATGGATTCGCCCGACGAGCAGCTGATCATCGCGGGCTGTGCGGGCGGTGTTCGCTCGCGCCTGTCGGTGTCCTTTGTCCCCGTCCCTGCCGAGGGAACGCTTTTCCGCCTTCGCGTCGAGGGCTTGTTCGGCGGACATTCGGGCGAGGATATTCACAGAGGTCGGCAGAGTGCCATTGCCGTTTTGGCTTGCATGCTCTCGCTTCTCTCCGAGCAGACCGAGATGCACGTCGTTTCCATAAACGGCGGTCAGAGAGAGAATGTCATCTCGCGCACCTGTGAGGCGGTTGTATCCGTCAAGGACGCGGATGCGATCGCTCGCCTTGCAAATCCCGCGTCTGCCCTTTCCCTCTCGCTCCGTGAGGAGGACAAAAACCTGTCTATGGCCATCGAAGAGGTCGATGTGGGTTCTTACCCCACCATGATGACAAGCGAGGACACAGCGCGTATTTTGGCCCTCTTGGCGGCCATTCCCTGTGGGGTGCTTGCCAAGAACGAAACAGGATTTGTGGAATACTCCCGCAACTTAGGCGTCATCACCACCACCGATACCGAAGACAACGCGCGCACCCTGACCCTCACGCTGCTCTCGCGCTCGCCGCGTGACGACCGCTTGGAGGAAAGCATGCACCTGCTCGACGAAATCGTCGCGTCCTTTGGCGGTACGGCAACCCACGCCGACTACTATCCCGGTTGGAATTTTGCCCCCATCTCCCCGCTCCGCGAGGCGTATATCGAAGCGCATAAATCCGTGTACGGCTGCGCCCCCGAGGTGACCGCCATTCACGCAGGACTTGAATGCGGTATCATCGCCAAAGAGGTACCCGACATGGACATGATCTCCGTAGGGCCTCGCGTGCTCGATCTCCACTCCCCGAGCGAGAGAATGCACCTTGAATCCTTTGAAAAATTCTATGAGATTCTGCAAAATCTTCTGAAAAATCTATAACAAAAAACGGACGTGTCCACACGTCCGTTTTTATATTTTCTTTTGCAATCTTGACAGGTCAATGCGACCGTCGGGCATATTGTCGAGAACCTTCAGAATCTTTCCTGTACCGAGAGCTACGCATTCGATGGGGTTCTTGGCCACACGCGTACGAATGCCCGTCACGTCCTCGATCAGTCGGTCAAAGCCGTACAGAAGGCTTCCGCCGCCCGTCATCACAATGCCGCCCTTGAGAATATCACCCACAAGCTCAGGCGGCGTTTTCTCGATGACCGCACAAATGGTATCCAGCACCGACGAGATCGGATCCATCATCGCTTCCAGCATCTCCTTGGAGGAAAGCGTGACGACCTTGGGCAAGCCTTGTACTAAGCATCTTCCCTTGACCTCAAGCGTTCTCGCCTCGCCATGCTCGTACACGGCACCGATGCGGCGCTTGATGCCCTCAGCGGTTCTCTCACCGATGGCAATGTTGTATTTGGAGCGCGCATAGCGCATAATGGCCTCGTCAAAGCGATCGCCCGCCACGCGAGTCGTTTCGGAAACGACCACGCCGCCAAGCGAGATGACAGCCACGTCGGTCGTTCCGCCACCGATATCGACGATCATACTGCCCACAGGGCTTTGAATGTCGATTCCCGCGCCAAGAGCCGCCGCCACAGGCTCCTCAACAAGATAGGTCTTGCGAGCGCCCGCCTGCATGCCCGCTTCGAGCACGGCTCTCTCCTCAACGTCGGAGA
>JAGBTR010000237.1 GCA_017631215.1 Clostridia bacterium
CCCGCCAAACCCGTCTTGGAGGCGGTGCCGAACAAGACGGAGAATCTTCGCTGAACAAAACCTTCAAGCCGCGCCTTGCGAAGCGAAGCGGAGCACCGAAGCGGCTTGCGGGCGGGATCCAAGGGCGTAGCCCTTGGCACGTTTTCTTGGTTCGTTCTTTGGCGTGCGCCAAAGAATGAACATCTAAAAGCACACCGCGAACGCGCCGAAGGCAGTGTGAGCGTAAATAGGAGAAGTTGTTTATCATCCAACTCCCCCCCACCCCCCACCCCCCAAAAAAAAGAGCACGATACCTCGCGGTACAGTGCTCCTCTTTTCATCTTTCTATCCTACCCCCATCAGGGGGGCATGGGGGCTCTCCCCCCGTTACTGTGCCGGAGCCGGTGCAGGGGTCTCCTCCGTCGCCTGATCCTTCATTCCGTAGATCAGCGACAAAATCCCACTCTCATCCGCACCCGCCAGATAGTCGGGCATCTTGCCGTCCCACTGCTTGATCGCGTAGTATTCGAGCAGCGTCTCGTCCAGCGACTCGGCCAGCGCCTTGTTGACCGCAGCATCTCTCTGACCCGCGTACTCGGCAGCGTCTGCCTGAATCTTAAGTACCTCGGCATCTGCCTGCGCCTGAATCTGCGCAACCTCGGCCTCGGCGGTGGCAGCAATGACCTGACGGTCGGCGGCCGCCTGCTCCTCCATCGTCTTCTGCTCCTGCTCGGTCTCTGCCTTCAGCTTTTCCTGCTGAGCGACCTGCTTGGCCTCAACGGCCTGCGTGAAGACGTCCGAGAAATCCATATCCTCGATAGCGGTGTTGACGACGTCAATGTTGTAGGTCGCCAGCTCGTCGAGCAGGATGTCGGTGATCTGCGAGGACAGCGTGTCGCGGTTCTCGATCAGCGTCTCGGCGGTGTACTTGGCAATGACAGAACGGACGGCGACCTCGATGCGGGGCTGCATCACAACGTCGTAGTAGTTGACGCCGATGGTCTTGTAAATGTTCTGCGCATCCGTCTTCTGGATCTGGTAGTTGATGGAGTACTTGACCGTTACCTCCTGAATGTCGCTCGAGAAGCAGGAAAGCTCAACGACCGACTTCTGGGTGCGGTTGTCCATCACCACGACCTCCTGAACGGGCAGCTTGAAGTGCAGACCCGCCTCGAGCGTGGTGTCCTCGACCTTGCCAAAGGTGGTCAGGATGCCCGTGTGACCCGTCGGAACGACGGCAAACGCGCCGATCAGCAGCCAGAACGCGCCCAGTGCGGCGAGCCACTGGCGGCGACGTACGCGCCAGCTCTTGCCCGAAATGCCGAGCACGACGAACAGAATGGCGGCGGTGATCAGTGTCAAAACAATGTATCCCATAATGTCTCCTTTCGATACGGAAAAGCGTATCAGCTTGATTTCACGATCTCGTGTGACTATATGATATCACACGGTCATATGATTGTCAATAGCATTTATATAATTTGGTATAAAATGTAACAGTCAGTTCATTTTTTTGCCCAAGCGGCGGGCATAAACAGAATCAGGACGGGGAACAGCTCAAGTCTGCCGAGCAGCATCACGAAGGACAGCAGCAGCTTGGCACCGACCGAGAAGCCGCCGAAGCTACCGCCTGCGGCAAAGCCGATCATATCGCCAAAGGCGGGACCGACGTTGTTGATGCAGGTCGAGATGGCGGAAAAGGAGGTGAGCAGATCGACGTTGTCAAGCAGCATCAGCGCGACGGTCGAGATGGCAAACATCAGAAAGAACAGTGCAAAATAGGCACTCGTGCCGCGCACGGTATCCTCCTCGACCGCCTTGCCCTCCGCACGCACGGGGCGCACCTCGCGGGGACGAAGCGTGTAGCGAAGCTCGCGGATGGAGCTTTTGATCAGAATGATCAGACGACCGATCTTGAGACCGCCGCAGGTCGAGCCCGTACAGCCGCCGAGGAACATCAAAAGGAACAGGATCAGCTGGGACAGATACGGCCAGCTGTCGTAGGCGGCCGTGGTGAAGCCCGTTGTTGACGTAAAGGCGGCGACGTTGAAGGCGGCGTCACGAAGCGCAATGCCAACGCCCAGCGTCTCGTACATCGGCGTGAAGGCGATGTTGAGCGTGATGATGCCCGTTGCCGCCGCGACCGCGATGACGAAGTAGCGAAGCTCCTCGCTCAAGAAGATGCGCGCGCCCTGACCGATCAGGATCAAATAATAAAGGTTGAAATTGATCGAGAAAAGCAGCATAAAGACGGTGAGCACGATGTGTACCGCCGAGCTGTCGAAGGCGGCGATCGAGGTATCCATATTGGAAAAGCCGCCCGTGCCCGCCGTTGAGAAGGCGTGGAGCAGAGCATCGTAGAAGGACATACCGCAAAGCAGCAGCGCGATCATCTCGATCAGCGTCAGCGCAATATAGATGGCGTAGACAATGCCGGCCGAGTGGCGAATGGTCGCGACCACCTTGGTGGCAACGGGACCCGGCACCTCGGCGCGCATCGCGTGCATCAGCCGCGCGGATTTGAACTGCTGCTGAGGCATCACGGCCAGTACCAGCACCAGCACGCCCATACCGCCGATCCAGTGGGTCAGCGCGCGCCAGAGAGCCACGCCCTGCGGCAGGTCGGAGGGAAGCGTGCCGATCGTGGCACCCAGCACGGTCGCGCCTGTCGTGGTAAAGCCCGATACCGTCTCAAAGAAGGCATCGACGGGGCTCGTGATCGCGCCGCACAGCAGGAAGGGCAGCATACCGAAGAGGGACAGCACCACCCACGATACGCCCACGACGAACAGACCGTCGCGCGCGCCCATACGGTCACCCTTGGCGGGGCGCCGCCAGCAAAGCAGTGAGCCCAGCGCAAGCAAGGCCAGAATGGGAATGAGCAGCGGCCAGACCGACTCGCGGTAGGCAAGCGCCGCGATGAGCGGGATGATCATCAGGACGCCCTCGGCACGCAGGATCTGCCCGATGATGTATAGGATCAATCGAAAATTCATGGTACCCCCCTACTCAGTCGAGGATATCGTTCAGCGTGCTGAGCTGGGGATTGGTAGTCACGACGACGACGCTGTCG
>JAGBTR010000238.1 GCA_017631215.1 Clostridia bacterium
GATTGGTGCCGCCGACCATAACCGTCTCGCCCCAGCCGTCCATACCGTACAGTCGCTCCTCAAAGCGTAGGAACAGCTCGTCGATCAGCTCGCGCGCCTCGGACAGCGTGCATCTGCCCGCCGCAAGGTCGCGCTCAAGATACGGCCAGAGGTAATAGTCGAGCCGTCCCGGGCTGTTGCCGCCAAAGGGGTTTTCACGCATCACGACGATGTGCTGCATATAGAACGCCTGCACCGCATCGGCAAAGCTCTCGCAGCCGTAGCGTGGCACGCGGCGCATACGCTCGGCAAGCTCGTGGTTTCCAAGCGCCTCGTAAGCGTCGGCGTGCTTGTCGTTGAAGGCGAGCAGGGCGTCCAGCAAAATGAGCGCGCCGCGATAAAGCTCGTCGGCTGTTTCGTCGTGCGGCTTGGATAACAGCTCCTCGACGTGCGTGCGTATTCCCTCGACGCCGATGGCAAGCATACGGTCAAAGCGCCACGCGACGTGACCCTTGCCGCCGCCCGCGATGAGCGAGTGATCAAGCAGCTCGCGGTGCTCGGGATATTCCTCGGCAAAGGCGGCGTAGGCCTCCGAGACGAAGTTGAGCGCGGGGCAATTGGCTGTGATGGGAGACTCGCATTTGTAGTAGATCCGTCCGCCGATGCGGTCATCCTCATATGCCCATACGTCTTGATTTTCAATGGCGTACGCCATCGCACGCGCCAGCTTTTCCCAATGGGGAAGGCTGGAAAAGGTCGTCAATGCACAGGAGTGGTAGTCCTCGCCAAAATGCGAGGGGCGCCCCTGCTTGCCGCGCTCAATGCACGTCTGCTGCAAATGTCGGATTCGTTCGGATAACATAAAGATGCTCCTTTCTGTTGTGTGCCGCGTCACGTTGACGCTATGGTTGCGTCGCAGACGCTATGTAGGCGTCGCAGACGCTATGTCCTTGGCGCCGTTTGGGCAACCGTACGTTTCTACCTTAATTATAATATGCGGCATCGGGATTGTCAAGCCCAAATGAAAAGAAGCAATGCGAAAAAAGCATTGCTTCTTTGGATTCTTGGGTGTCAATGAACTCACAGCAGCTCGGCGCGCAGCTGCTCGCCGCTCTTGGGCGAGAGGTAGGCGGGCGGTACGTCCAGCACCGTCTTGCAGCCGACCGTTCCCTCGATGCTCATACGGTGGGCGGCGCGCGCGTAGGCGACGATGACGGAGGCGGTGAATTCGGGGTTGGAGTCGAGCTTCAGGCTGTACTCGATGACGTGGTTGTGCTCAAGATCTGCGCCCGTCTTGCCCGTGCGAATGACAAAGCCGCCGTGCGGAATGCCGCCGTGATCGCGGCGAAGCTCGTCAAGAGAAATGAAATGGACGGTCGTGTCGTAGTCGGCAAAATAGTTGGGCATCTCCTTGATCTCGCGCTCGATGCGTGCCGTGTCCGCGCCCTCGGCGGCAACGACAAAGCATTCGCGCGTGTGCTTCTCCCGCGTGGTCAGAGCAGGGCAGGAGCCACTGCGTACCGCGTCCAGCGCAGCCTCGACGGGAATGGTGTACTGCTTGGCATCGACCACACCCTCGATGCGGCGGATGGCGTCCGAATGTCCCTGGCTGACGCCCTTGCCCCAGAAGGTGTAATCCTTACCGTCGGGCAGGATCGCACCCGCATAGAGGCGGTTAAGCGAAAACATACCGGGATCCCAGCCAACCGAGATCATCGCGACGTGTCCCGCGCCCTTGGCGGCCGCATCCACGTTGGCAAAATGCGTCGGGATGTTGGCGTGCGTGTCGAAGCTGTCTACTACATTATATAATTTCGCGAGTGCGGGCGTCTGCTCGGGCAGGTCGGTCGCGCTGCCACCGCAAAGGATCATTACGTCGATCTTGTCGACGTAGCTGTCCACGTCTGCCGCCGCGCAAACGGCTGCGGTCGGCGTAGCGATCTTGAGCGCGGACGGGTCGCGTCGCGTGAATACCGCGACCAGCTCCATATCCTCGTTCTGGCGAATGGCGTTCTCAACGCCTCTGCCCAGATTGCCGTAGCCGTAAATACCAATTCTCGTTTTCATTTGCCGTCCTCCTTGACGATCGATTGAAATATATGGGTAGTATACAACAAATGAGGGAAATTGTCAAGAAAAAACGCGCACTCATATCTTTTTTTCCGTGCGGCTCGATGTACTCTTGCATTTGGCTTGCGTTTGTGGTAAAATAGTCAAAGGGTATATTCCAACGATTCATTTGCGGCCGCACCGTCGGCAGGGGAGGAAGTATGCAATCACTTCGAGAACTATATAAGATAGGAAGAGGACCGTCCAGCTCGCACACCATGGGACCCGAGCGCGCGATCCGTATCATGCGCGATCGCTACCCAGAAGCGATGGCGCTGCGCGTCACCCTGTACGGCTCGCTCGCCTTGACGGGCGAGGGTCACGGCACCGACCGCGTCATTCGCGAAACCGCCGCCCCTGTGCCCTGTGAGATCTTCTTTGATCATACGACCCATTGTGAGGTGCATCCCAATACGATGGACGTTGAGGTGATACATTCGAGTGGCTCGTCCGTTATGCATCGCATTTACTCGGTGGGTGGTGGCTCGATCGTGATTGAGGGAGAGGATCTCTCCGATCGGATCACAGATGCCCGTGATGATATTTACGAGTTAAATACCTATGCTGAAATTGCCGAATATTGCCATAAAGAAAATATTCGTATATGGCAGTACGTTGAACGGCGCGAGGGCAGGGAGATCTTTGACTATCTCGGCCGCGCGTGGGAGCAGATGAAGCGCACCATTCACGAAGGATTGACGACGACGGGAACGCTGCCCGGTATCCTGGGCACTCAGCGTCGCGCCCAGATCCTTTATAATCAAAAGCATATCGACGAGTCGGCACAAACGCGTGAAAACCGATTGGTGTGTTCCTATGCCTTTGCCACCAGTGAGCAAAATGCGGGGGGCGGCTGTATCGTGATCGCTCCGACCTGCGGGGCCTGCGGCGTTGTGCCGTCGGTGCTCAAATATATGCAGGAGAGCCGCGGCTTTAGTGATGAGCAGATCGTTCGCGCACTGGCAACGGGAGGTATCATTGGTAATATTATCAAAACGAACGCATCCATCAGCGGTGCCGAATGCGGATGTCAGGCGGAAATAGGCTCGGCTTGCTGTATGGCTGCTGCTGCCCTTGCCGAATTGTTTGAAATGGGACTTGACCAGATCGAATACGCTGCCGAGGTTGCTATGGAGCATCACCTGGGACTGACCTGCGACCCCATTGCGGGGCTTGTGCAGATCCCCTGCATTGAGCGCAATGCCGTCGCCGCTATGCGTGCCATTAACGCACTGTCCTTGGCCAACTTCCTGACCTCCTCGCGCAAGATATCCTTTGACTTGATCGTGAAAACCATGTACAATACGGGCAAGGATCTGCTTTGCGGCTATCGTGAAACATCGTCCGGAGGCCTTGCCAAATACTATCCGATTGAGTCCTAAAACGCCTGCTTTTTTGACTTCAAAATTTTTTTAAAAAATTTCAAAAAAGGTATTGACAAATGGGAACGATGGTGATATAATATCAAGGCTGTCGCAAAGAGGACAGCAATTCGGTCTTTGAAAATTGAACAACAAGGAGATAAGTACAAAGCAAAGCTTCAGGCAACTGAAGCAGTGTGTGAAATACAGATCTCGCAATTCTGAAAGAGAATACTACTCAAACAAAAGTAAAAGAGCAAATCAAGCTCGA
>JAGBTR010000239.1 GCA_017631215.1 Clostridia bacterium
AGCCGCAACTTTGTGAACTCGCCGCTGGCGAGTTCGGGGTTCGAGCCCACGCCACTTTACCCCTTTCGCTCGTTCCGTTCGTGTGATGCCCCGCCTGAAAGTTGCGGCGAAGCCGCAACTTTGTGAACTCGCCGCTGGCGAGTTCGGGGTTCGAGCCCACGCCACTTTACTCCTTTCGCTCGTTCCGTTCGTGTGATGCCCCGCCTGAAGGTTGCGGCAATGCCGCAATTTTGTGAACTCGCCTATGGCGAGCTTACGCCCAAGGACATTGCGCTTCGCGCAAACGGATTGACACGTTTTGGCTTTTGTGTTATAATTATTTTTAAGAAAGGGGTGGCTGTGTGGAAAAGCAGATCATAGAAAACCTTGAAAAATTATATAGAAGCCATATTGTTACCGCATTATTATATTTTGCCTTGATCGTTATTGTTGTTTTGGTCGTGGTTGGTGTGATAAGATTCAAACTATTAAATGCAAGATGGAAAAATATACTTCTGATCTCTTTGGTTGTAGTTGTATCTATTG
Source organism: Clostridia bacterium (assembly GCA_017631215.1). Lineage (GTDB taxonomy): Bacteria > Bacillota > Clostridia > Oscillospirales > CAG-272 > SIG644. Next base: position 526 of record JAGBTR010000239.1, read on the forward strand.
GTTTGATCGCGGTACAGACAGTCGCTATTTGTCCTGTTCATAAAGATCATGAACAACGAGCATATATTGTGATCGAAGATGCAAAAGTGATAATAAAAGATGGATCAACGGGTGGGCTTGATAGCACAAACCGTGTGATCGTTTGTGATGGTGAAACAGAGATCGAACTAAAAATGCAAACCGATTATGGTCTTGACACAGAGGTAGAATATAAGGGAAAAATTGCGTATCTGAAGTACTCAAACTATTTGATATGGTATGAGTTGGATCAAAATTGAAAGTTGCATTTTTGTACTACGAGCATAAAAGAAGAGCACCGACCCGACGGGTCGGTGCTCTTCTTTCTGAATGATGCTGCAGGTGAGAAGATGCCGAGAGCGAAGCGAGCAGGGGGAGCCCCGAGATCAAAAGGAGCCCTATGCCGCTCCACACCAAAAATCTTGACACGTCACCCCCTTTTGTGCTATAATGATGCCAATATCATCTGCTCGAAACGGAGGACACCACGATGAAGCAAGTCTACAACCCCTACCTGCCGTCCTACGAATACGTGCCCGACGGCGAGCCCCATATCTTCGGTGACCGCCTCTATATCTACGGCAGTCACGATCGCTTCAACGGCGCGAATTATTGCCTGAACGATTACGTCTGCTATTCCGCCGATGTCCACGATCTGACCGACTGGCGCTACGAGGGCGTCATCCTGCGCAAGGAGCAGGACCCCCGCAACCAAAACATCCCCGCCGATACGCCCCCCGCAGGACGCGCGCCCGCCGCGCTCGAGCAGATACACGAGGGCGAGCTCAACGGCCCCGGCATCATCCCGTTCTATGCGTGCGACGTGACGCGTGGCCCCGACGGTCGCTACTATCTGTATTACGGACTTGGCGAGTGCTGGGAGATCGGTGTGGCCGTGTGCGATGAGCCCGCAGGGCAGTATGAGTTCTACGGCTTCGTTCAGCACCCCGACGGCATGCCCGTCGGTCGCCGTGAGGGCGATCTGTTCCAGTTCGATCCCGGCGTCTTCATCGATGATGACGGTAAGATCTATCTCTACTCGGGCAACGGCCCCGCGCGTATGGGCATCCCTCTACGCCCACCAAGCCTCGCAGGTCATGGAGCTTATGCCCGATATGCTGACCATCAAGACCGAGCCGCGGCGTATGCTCCCCCTCCTGCCCGAGAGCATCGGCACGGATTTTGAGGGACACGCCTACTATGAGGCGAGCTCGCTTCGCAAGATCAACGGAATCTATTACCTTGTCTATTCCTCGGTCAACTCGCACGAGCTGTGCTACGCCACGAGCGACCGCCCCGACGGAGATTTCCGCTTCGGCGGCACGCTGATCGATCACGCCGACGTCTATCTTGACGGTCGCACCGAGGCAGAGGCGCTCAACCCGATGGGCAATACCCACGGCGGTATGGAGTGCGTGGACGGTCAATGGTACATCTTCTATCACCGCCACTCCAACCGTACGCCCTACTGCCGTCAGGGCTGTGCCGAAAAACTGACCTTTATGCCCGACGGCTCCATCCGCCAAGCGGAGGTGACCTCGTGCGGTCTGAACAAGGGACCGCTCCTCGGCGTGGGCGAGTACCCCGCCTATATCTGCTGTCGCTTGACGGGCATCCACGGCGCGGTCATCAGCCGACCGCAGTTTATGACGCCCGAGTATCCCTACTTGACGCAGGACGTGCCGGACGCCTCGCCGCTGGAGATGAGTGCCGAGGAGCCCGTCCAGTACGTCGCCAACCTCAGATGCGGCTCGGTCGTCGGCTATAAATATTTCCGCATCGAGACGCTCGACCGCATCCGCGTCTGCCTGCGCGGGCAGGCGAAGGGCAAGCTGCTCATCAAGACGGATGCCGAGGGCGAGGCGCTGGGCGAGATCGCGGTATCTCTCGACACGCGTGAGTGGACGGCTCTTGAGGGCGACGTCCGCATCAGCGCGGGCGTTCACGCGCTCTATTTCTGCTATGAGGGCGAGGGCGCGATCGATATGCGCAACTTTTCGCTGATCGATGGAACGGATCAAGAGGGAGGTGCGTGCTGAATATGGTCGACCGTAAGAAAGAAGTTGTTCGTACGCTCAAATTCGTGCTGTTCTCCATCAGCGCAGGTGTGATCCAGATCGCATCCTTCACGCTGATGGAGGAGGTACTGCACCTGGAGCATTGGCTGGCGTATCTCGTCTCGCTCGTGCTGTCGGTGCTTTGGAACTTTACCCTCAATCGCAAGTTTACCTTCTGCTCGGCGGGCAACGTCCCTATCGCTATGCTTAAGGTCGCGGGCTTTTATCTGGTCTTCACGCCGCTGTCGACCTGGTGGACGGCCGTGCTGACGGG
>JAGBTR010000037.1 GCA_017631215.1 Clostridia bacterium
ATCGTCAGGTGGAGGATTCTACCCGATCGATCGCCAATTTTTACGAGCTGCGTGCCGTTTTGGGCGTGGATCAGACGCCCGACTCGTGTCGCGCTCGCTTTGCCGCGCTGACGCGTGAGCAGGTGATCGCGGCGGCACAGCATCTGACGGTCGACACGATTCTGTTCCAACGCGGAACGGACGACGGTGACGGAGAAGAGGAGGGGATGGACGATGTCTGATGCTTATCATATGCGTCGCGGAGAGTGCCCGAGCGCGTACCCGAGTGTCTGTGATGTGACCGTATACGAATCCCCCCGCCTTGGCGAGCGCTGTGAGCGCGTCCGCCTTGATAACGGTATGACCATTCTGCTCGTTCCCAAGCAAATGACGCAGTGCTATGCGATGCTCGTCGTGCGATACGGCGCGCAGGATACCGCCTACCTCCGCGACGGGCAGAATATCGTCTTGCCCGAGGGTGTGGCGCATTTTCTGGAGCATAAGCTGTTTGCCTGTCCTGACGGAGTGGATGCCAATGAACGCTTTTCCGCCATTGGTGCCGAGTCCAACGCTTGGACGACCTATGACAAGACCGCGTATCTCTTCAGCACGACCGAGGCCCCCGACGAGGCGCTGACGGTCCTGGTGGATTTCGTGCTGACACCGCACTTTACGCAGGAAAACGTTGCCCACGAGCGCGGCATCATCCGTGAGGAGATCCGTATGGGCGAGGATAACCCGTGGCAGACGCTCAGCGATAAAACGATGCAGGCGATGTACGCCCGTCATCCTCTGCGCAGTCGCATCTGCGGCTCGGCCGAGTCGATCGAGCGCATCGGCGTGGAGCAGCTGTATGAGGCATATCACACCTTCTATCGCCCCGAGTATATGACGCTTGTTGTGTGTGGTGACGTGACAATGACGCGTGTTTTGGACGCGATCGTGCCCGTGCTTGCCGCCCACCCGAGCGATGCGGCGCTGCATTGCGTGGAGCGCGTGAAATATCCCGAGCCGCCCACGGTCAGTAAGACGCGCGTGACAGGCATCGAGAGCTTGTCACAGCCGCTGTTCCAAATCGCGCTCAAGGACACGGTCATTCCGACCGATCCCTATGAGAGGCTTCGCCGCGAGACGGCAATGAACGTGCTCAGCGAGGTGCTGTTCTCACGCGCAAGCCGATTCTATAACGAGCTGTTTGAGGCTGGCAAGATCACGCCCTCCTATTCCTACGGCTATTCGACCACCGACGGTGCCGCCTATCACGCACTTGTGGGCGAGGCGGATGACCCCGAGGCGGTCTATGCCGCCTACCTTGCCACGGTCGAGCGCGCGCGGCGTGAGGGATTGGACCCTGCCGACGTGGAGCGCTACCGCCGCGTTATGTATGCGGGCTTTGTGTCGGAGTTTGACTATCCCGAGGACGTTGCCGATCTGCTGTGCGAGGCCGAGGGCAATGGGTGCGTGCTGTTTGAGTCGCTCCGCGCCATCGACGAGGTGACCTATGAGGAGGTCTGCGCGCTGCTCGATGCCTTTGACGAGCGGGCGACCGTTTTCACCGTCCTCTATCCCGAGGCGTCGGACGACAATGATGAAAATACTGAGGAGGAAGAATGATGTGGAATCTGATTGAGGTTGCCTTCCCGGGACTCGGGATCGACCCCTTTACCGTCAACAAGGTCGCCTTTTCTGTCTTTGGACTGGAGGTGCGCTGGTACGGCGTTATGATCACGCTGGGTATGCTGTGCGCCTTTGCCTATGCGATGTTCCGCTCCAAGCGGGAGGGCTTTACCCAGGACGACGTGCTCGACGTAGGCATCTATATGGTGCTGTTCGGCGTCATCGGCGCGCGTCTGTATTACGTCTTTATGAAGCCGTCGCTCTATTTCGGCGGCGGACGCTCGCTTTGGGATACGCTGGGCGAAATCGTCAATCTGCGCAATGGCGGTCTTGCCATCTACGGCGGCATCATCGGCGGCATCGGTGCGCTTATCGTCTGGTGCCTGATCAAGAAAAAGAGCTGGCTTCGCCTGATGGATATGGCAGGTCCCGGCGTGATGATCGCGCAGGCGCTCGGTCGCTGGGGCAACTTCTTCAACGGCGAGGCGCACGGCGGCATCGTCGCCGAGGGACATCCGCTCTACTTTTTGCGTATGGGTCTTTATCCCAACGACCTGAACACGCCCGCGATGGCCTATGTCCACCCCACCTTCCTTTACGAGTCGCTGTGGAACGTGCTGGGCTTTGTGCTCATCAACGCTTTTTTGTATCGCCGTAAGAAGTTCAACGGCGAGGTCGCCTTTGCCTATCTTGGTTGGTACGGCTTCGGGCGGATGCTCATCGAGGGGCTGCGTACCGATAGCCTCTATCTGGGTGGCGGCGACGAGGGAATCCGCGTCTCGCAGCTGGTCGGTCTGCTTTGCTTCCTCGGCTTTGCCGCGCTGATCGTATACGGACATATGCGCGTGCGCAAGCAAAAGGCGGCAGGGGAGTACGTCCCCGTCTTTACCGCCGTGACGGCGCAGGATGCAGACGCCGATCAGACCGATAAAACTCAAAATGAAGATAATGATAGCAGTATCAAGGAGGACGAAAGCAATGGCAAAGCTGATTGACGGAAAGAAGATATCGGCCGACATCCGCGCTGAGATCAAGGCGGAAACGGCAGAATTTATCGCCAAGACGGGCATCACGCCCAAGCTGGCCGTCGTGCTGGTGGGCGAAGATCCCGCC
>JAGBTR010000240.1 GCA_017631215.1 Clostridia bacterium
CGGATTCATGACGTAGCCCGTACCAATCGACTGATAGAAGAATGCGAGAACGGTGAGAGCCAGGAAGACCAGAGCTGCACGGAGCGAGCCGCGCTTTTCGTGCTTCAGATCCCAGAAGCCGTCGAACGGGTGAAGGATGGTATAGAAGCCATACATCAACTCCTGACCGAACGTCTTCTTCTCGCGTCCGTCGGTGGCGGCCTTCTTGTTGACCTTGGCGGCAAAGCCAAAGAACTTAACGATCGCAACCAGAACGACAACGATGATCAGAATGAGAAGCAGGAAGTAGTCTGCCATCCACTCCTTACGAACCTCGCGGTAGGAGTTGGACCAGTTTGCGGTATCGTAAGCCGTCTCGAAGTACTCAAGCGAGGCCTCATACTCACCGCTACGGTAAAGTGCGTTACCGATACCGACGTATGCGGCGTCGAAGTTGGAGTTGTGCTGAAGCACGGCACGCCAGCACTGAATTGCGTAGTTGTAATCCAGCGAGTTCTCTGCCGAGATTGCCTCGATCAGCATATCACCGTACTCGGTACGCTCGTACACGACGATACAGTTGTTGGACTTATCGAGGATCAGCATGGTATCACCCTGATAGGTGATGGCCTCAATGTTGGAGATGGAACCCAGCATCGAGCCCTTATCACCGAAGGCGAACAGAAGGTTACCGTTGAAGTCGTAGGTGTAGACCTTACTTCTCTTCTCGTCGATGATGGACCACGTCTCCTCAGGACCGCAAGCGACGTCAATGACACGCGAGGGACCCGAATAGGTATCCTTGCTGAGCGTCGAGTAGTCGACCTCACCCGCAGGCGGCCAGAAGCCGTTACGGCGCATGATCTCGGTACCCGCACTGTTAAGCATCTTAACGGGCAGGTAGGTACCGTCCTTGGTCTTACCGCGGATCTGCGATGCGACCTGACCCTCGTCGATACCAGCCGTGGTTACGTAGAGGTAACCGCTACCGTCATCGGAGCCGGGCGTGTAGGTAATGTTGTTGAACTCAACGGGGATGTAGGACTGCGTCAGCTTTCTTTGCTCCTCGGTCTGGAAGCGTCTCCAGATGATCTGCCAGAGCGAGATGGTGACGGCCTGTGCACCGATGAACTTAACGAACTCGCCGTCCTCGGTCAGAACGATAACGCCCTGATACGTCGTCGAGGAAATGACGTAAAGTCTGTTCCAGTCGTCGACTGCGATTGCGACGGGCTTGTAGACCGAGTTCTGATCGAACAGTGCACTCTTGGGCTCATCAAGCACCTTGATGAAGTTACCGTCCAGGTCGAACACGACGATACGGCTCTTGCCCGTATCGCAGACCCAGATGCGGTCCTCGGTTACGAACAGACCCTGAGGGCCGGAAAGGCCATCATCGATACCCTGTGCGTTGATGAAGGTGCTGATGTAGCGGGGATTCTGATAGTAGCGATCGAGGATGATGATACGGTTGTTGCCCGAGTCGGCAATGTACACGTTATCATTCTTATCCGTGATCAGGTCAGCGGGGGCACTCATACCCTTCTCGTCCAGACCCATATCGGCAACGCCGACCGACATAAACGCCGAATAAGCATCGGGCGAGTACAGCGGGTCACCGTTGATCGAGTAGGTGTAGGTCTGATACGCAGAGGATGCGGCAACGGGCGTTGCCATGAGCATCAGGACTGCGAGGAGAAGTGCCACGATCGATATTGTTTTCTTCATATTCAATGGTTTCCTCCTCTTTTAATCCTTCATACCACTGGAACCCATCGTCTCAATGATATTCGACTGCGATACGACGAAGACGATGATCGGGACCGCCATCATCAGCACGAGCGAGGCAGCGGATGCACCCGCACGCTTGATACCGCCGGCGGTGATCTGCGTGATCGCGTAGTTGAGCGACTTCCACTGCTCGGAATAGATGTAGATGGAAGCGCCTGCGTTCCAGAGTCCCTGGAAGCAGTAGATGATCAGGGTCAGCCAAGCGGGCTTAACCATAGGCATTGCGATGATCCAGAAGGTGCGAAGCTCACCGGCACCGTCCAGACGCGAGCTCTCCAGCACCGTGTCGGGAACGTTGGTGTCCATGAACTGCTTCATCAGATACAGACCCAGCGTCGAGCACCATGCGGGAACAACGATTGCCCAGATGGAGTCGATCATCTTGAATGCGGACATGATCATGAACGAACAGACTGCCGTGACCGTCGCGTGGAACATCAGCGAGGTCTCAACGGTCTTGAACATCACCTTGGCACCCGGGAAGCGAACCTTTGCGATCGCGTATGCACAAAGCGACGCGAGGAACAGATGTCCGAAGGTACCCATCACCGAGATCAAAACGGTGTTGAAAATGTAACGCGAGAACGGAACCCACGAGGTGTTCATCAGAATGAACAGATCGCGGAAGTTGTTCAGCGTAGGCTTCATAACGTAGAAGCGAGGGGGATACATCCACAGCTCATCCAGAGGCTTGAGTGCCTGCATGATCGCATACAGCATCGGCAGGAACATAAACACGCCAAGAATGACAAGCAGGAAGGTAATACCTGCGTCTCCTCCCGCACTACGGGAGAGCACGACCTTATGTTTTCTTGTTCTTAATTTTGCCATGTTAACTACCTACCTTCGAAAGAGCTTTCTTGACCAGCATATTCGCGCCGATCATGATGGCAAACAGCACAACCGCGATGGCGGATGCGTAACCCATTTCATAACGCTGACCCGCATAGTCATCCAGGTGGTGCATAATGGTATGCGCCGCGTAGTTGACCGACGGGAAGCCGCAAAGTGCGGTAACGACACCACCGAAGCCGAACGAGCTGGTGATTGCCATAATTGCACCGAACATCAGCTGCGGTCTCATCGAGGGCAGCGTAATGTACCACAGCTCCTGCCAACGGTTCTTGACACCGTCAACAGCACCCGCCTCGTACAGCGAGCGGTCGATACCCTGCAGACCTGCGATGAAGGACAGGAAGGAGGTACCGAGCGAGGACCAAAGAGCGACGATGATACACAGCGGCATAACGTACTCTTCTTTTTTGAACCAGTTGATCGGCTCGGTGATCGCACCGATCTCCATCAGCGTTGCGTTTGCCCATCCGTAGGAGTCGGACGAGAAGAACGTACCCCAGATCAGGTAGATCTGACCCGAAATCGAGGGGGCGTAGAAGATCAGCGTGACGAGAGCACGAATACGGGGGGAGAGCTCATTGATGAACCACGCGACCAGGAAGGACATCAGGTAAGAAACCGGTCCGACAATGGCAGCGAAGATGAGCGTGTTCTTGCAGGCGAGCAGGAAGATGTCGTCGTCGAAGAACAGCGTGATGTAGTTGTCCAGCCAAACGATGTTGGGAGGCAGCTGCAGCATGTTAAAGTCAGTGAAGCTGATGACAACGGACAGTACGACGGGCAGGATGGTGAAGATGGAGAACAGGATCATATAGGGTGCGACCATCGCGTATGCGATCTTGTTCTTCTTGATCTCCTTCCAGAGCCACTGGCGGTAGGTTATGTCCGTACGCGATACAGCTTTCAGTTCAGCAGATTTTGGTGACATTATTGCTTTCTCCTTTTAGAATGAAGTATCGAGTGTCGGATCAATAAGTTCCGAGAGCCGCTGCGGCGTCTGCCAGACACTGTGCAGCAAAGTAGATCAGCTCATTGGTATCCAGACTGTCGATCTGATAGCCGCCATTCTTGGCCATCTGATCCTGGCGGGAAACGTCGATCGTGTTGTAGGTAGCGGGATCAACCGAGGCAAGCATCGCCATCAGCGTAGCGGAGCACTCCTCAAGGATCACGATATCCTCGTCAGCGATTGCGATATTCGCCATCGCGATCACCGCATCATAGCGATCGGACTCCTCAGCAAGCAGCTCGAAGGCCTTCTGGGCCTGCTCGCCTCTCTTCTCTGCCTTGGTCTGACCAATCTCCAGCGTCTCGAGTGCGAACTCGGAGCGCTTACGGGTGATCTCCTTATTAATAGTATTAATGTAACTCAAAAGCTCGGTCGTGGGGTCGGCATCCTCGTTGTAAGCATCGAGGAATGCGAAGCCCGTGTAACGGTCGATGTAGTAGGTACCGGGGTAGTTAGGAACAGAAGCAAGCTTCTGGAACTGTCTTTGAACCTCGGTATACTCCTCAGTCGTCCAAGGCATCGAAGCGAGCGCGATCTTGTTCGCGGTCGGATGCTTTGCCGAGTCACCAAGGATGGATGCCATATCGTTTGCGTACGACGTCTGGCAATCAGCACCAGTGTACCACTTCAGATACTCCCAAGCCTCGTCCTCCATATCGGAGCCCTTGACCATAATGTCAGCGGCAACGCCCGAGATGGCCGAGTTGTTGATGGTGCCGTCCTCGCTCTCGATACCGGGCAGCGGAACGAACTTCCACAGACCCTCGATCTCGGTTGCGAAGACCTTCAGCTGGTTATACATACCCGTGTAATCCGCGATCAGAATGGGCATCTCACCCGTTCTGAAACGGTTTGCGGCATCGTACTGATAGGGGAAGGAGTGCATCGTGAACAGGTTACACATGGTCTCGAATGCCAGCAGACCCTCCTGGGAATCCAGGTTGATACGCATACCGCCGTCAGCGAACAGCTCGCCACCGCCCTGATACAGGAACATCTTGTAATCCTGGTTCAGACCGATCTGCATGTTGTTACCCTCAAGGACGGTCTGTGCCTCGTAGATATCGTTCCACGTCTTGGGAATGTCGATATCCAGGCTTGCCAGAATGTCGATACGGACGAACAGCATCGGGAAGGACTGCGTCTCGGGGAGTGCGTAGTAGTGCATCTCGCCGTCGGCGTTCTCAATACCAAGAACCAGCATAGCCGCCTCGGTAAAGTTCTGAGTGACCGCCTCGAAGTCCTCGCGGACGTTACCCTCGGAGTCGACGTCCAGCGTCGCAAGCGCGCCACGGATCGCGTAGTTGATAACCTCACCGTGACCGATACCAAGGTAAACGTCAGGACCCATACCTGCAAGGATGGAGGGCAGCAGCGTACCGCCCGTGACCAGCTTCAGGTCAACGGGAATGCCGTTGCTTGCCGTAAAGTCATTGGTAACGAGGTTACGAATGACCTGCGACTGGTCACGACCGTATGCTACCCAAACCTCAAGAGCGTTGCCCTTGACCTCCTCCATAGCGCCCATCGAGTTGTAGTCGCGCAGGAAGGATTGAATAAAGGAAGAAATCTCGTGACCGATCTTCTTGAAGAAGCCGGGCTCTGCCGTGGGAAGCTCTGCATCGGGGGACTGGATCAGCAGATAGTCCAGCTGAAGCGGCTGCTTCTTCGCATCGGTCAAGAAGGTACCGAGCGAACCGATGTAGGACTTGAGCGTCTCAAGGTGTCTTGCGATCTCGTCCTCATCGTGCATGCGGTAAAGCAGCTCGGAGACCTTGATCAGCGTACCGACCGTCGAGGAGGACGATCCTGCGATCTCCTTGAGCTCGTCGGCGATGGTCTGCAGACGGTTGGACTGCTTGACCATATCGGCCAGCGTCTGAGGCATGATACGCGTGAAGTTGTAGTCACGGTAGTCATCGGGCTTGGTACCCGTCAGACGAAGGATGTTCAGATAGTCATCGTTGATGCGGTTGAGCGACTCCTCAATCTCGCTGACAACAGACGACATCGTACCGAGCGTTACCTCGAGCTTGAGCGTATAAGTCACGCCCTCGACGAAGTAGAACTGGAACTCCTTCATATTACCCTCTGCATCCAGAGAGCCATCCATCATACTGGTGGACTGCCAGTAACCGGAATAACCGAAGCGAACCTGAGCGGCCTCGGCGAAGGGATAACCGTTGTAGTAGCCCTTGTCCGTCTCCTTCAGACCATCGCTGTACAGACTGATGGAGCGGCTGACAAACAGACCGTCCAGCACATTCTGTCTGAACCGCGCATCGATGGTGTAGAGACCGGTCTTACCGACCTGGAACCTCCACTCGACCGCCTGGCCGGGTGTCTGCCACTTCTCACCGCCGACGGTGTTCAGCACCACGCGCGTGGTGTCGGCAGGCGAGTTGGCCGCAGAGGAACGGTCCTCTGCAGGATAGACCGTATTGGTCGAAATGTTGGAGGGCAGCTCTGCCTCCAGCTTAATGATGGAGGAGCCAAGAGGAGCATCCTTGTACTGAGCAATGTACTCATCATAGGTAAGCAGATCCTTCTTGGGCATCAGCTCGATCTTGGAGATCGCCATCGGCTCGTTCATACCCTTGAGCGAGATGTAGACGTTACCGTCCGCATCGGGCGTCAGAATGAACTCGAAATTCTCGGCATAGTAGCCCTGGCTATCCATCAAATCGTAAACGCACCACTTGGGCGTCTGGACAGCCGTGGGACGGATCTCGTTGTTATCCTTATCCGTCGTGAAGAAGCGAGCCTCGAGCTCATCGAGCAGGAACGCAACTGCCTCCGACGTCCACACCTCGGGGATGTCGAAGATCAGATACGTGCCATCCTCGCGAGCCTCATTCTTGACCGAAAGGCCAAGTTCCTTAGCGCGGCTCTCGATCGAAGCGGCATCGCCCTTGGCAGGAACCTTGTACTCATACGCGGTATAAGCATTGGTCCACACCTTGGGGATGGTAAGCGAACGAGCCTCCTTGAAGGCTGCGCCGCCGTTGATGTAGAACTCTCTCTCGATGGAAGCGGACTTACCTTCCACAGGCCAGTAGTAGATACGAACGGCGTACAAGCCCTCCGTCACACCCTTGGCAACAAACGAGACAGTACCGTCACCGGGGGTATAGAGTGCCTTGACACCCTCATACTCGGTCTCATAGATACCGACCAGCGAGGTAGCCTTCGACTTGTCTGCAACAAGCTCAGCCCACTCGGCATCGGTCAGACGGTCGAGCGTCGTGCGCTCCTCGTCCAGATCCTCGATCGCATCGATCACAATGGTGTTCGTAGCCTTGTCATAGCCCTTGAACTCCAGGCTGTAATCGTCGTACGAGATCGACTCGAGCTCTTCCTTGTAGTCCGCAATCGTCTTATCCGTAACGCTGGGATTGTAAACGACCGACGCCTCTGCATCCTGTGCCGCGACCGTTACCGTCGCGCCGCAGGTGAGAAGAATCAGAGCGAGCAACAAGGAGGTTACTCTTTGAAACTTCGTTTTTCTCATAACTTTTCCTCCTACAAGATTTTGCAGTATCGCGAAGCGGTGCATGAGAATCACCGCCGCGCCCGTGTGGGCGTCGCATACCGCTTGGTTGGTGCGCGTCCGCGTTGCGGGGCATTTTCTCGGTCGCACAGTCGCAAAGTGACTCACATCAACCTTGCCGCACCTATGGATCAGGGCAGCCAACGCCGTCCCCTTCTGCCATTGCTCCCGCGGTGCGGTTACCGCAGAAGCAACAACAGAAAGAAAGCGAATGCCGCGTCGTGCCGTCCACGCAACGACGGACATTACTTGCATTTCTGTTGTGTGACAGTGCATCCGCGTCAAAAGGCGCGGAACCGAGATGATGACCGCAGCCACGCGCACACGCGCGAGACCCGCGGGTAGCAAAACGCCCCTGAGTCGCTCCGCAAGGAGCAACGCAACGCCGCTTCGCCACACAAAAATAAGGCAGGCGCGCATAAAATAAGATAAAAATGCGCAAAAATGCCCTAAATTGATACCCTAATCATACCACAAAAGGGCTTGAATGTCAATAGATTTCCAACGCCCGTACGTAGTTCAACAGAGCCCTCAAGCCCCCCGCAACACGCGGATCAGGATCGCGCCTCGGGCAGACCGTTCAAAAACAATCTACATAAACAATATGCACAAAAGACTTCGGTAACTCTAAATTACAATTTCGCATCCGCGGCCGCCGTTTTGCCGTTATTTCACAGTAGATTCTCCCTCGGCGCACATTCCTTGCGCCTCGTTGGTAACCCATAGTTACCTATCGAGGCTCTACATATTTGCGCGCGCAATCATTTTTGAACGCTTTGACATATACAAAGTGCACAAAAAGAGATGGTCATTTTCTACACTCAATTTTTTTGATTTTTTTCGCCCGTCCCTTCTTTTTTCCGTTTTTCGTCACTTCTTCCTCTGTCTGTTTTTACTCAAAACACCCACTACATACATTTTTTTACATTTTTTCCGTTTTTGATCAAATAAGAAAAGAACGGGCGCCGAAGAGCGGCATTTGCCACTCTTCTTTACCCGTTCGGGGAGGACTGTCAGATCAAGCTCTGCGGTCGGCAATCATACGGGCGATCGTCTCGCACAGATGCTCGGCATCCATATCGTTGGGAATGGGCGTTTGCAAATAGTCCTTTCCCTCGACATCATACAAGCGGAGCATCGCGCCGCGCACGGCCGCCGTTGCGTTTTTGCTGTTGGTCAATCTTACCCTCATCTCAAAGGGGAGGATCTCGGCACCGCCCAGCGCGCTCCACTCAATACGAAGCTGATCGTTTTGGATCTCACCCGTAGTCAAGCAGAAGCGGCGAGCACTCACCCAGAGCACCTCGTTGGTAAAGGACAGCTTTGCGCCGCCGTAAACGTCCGATATCACCTTGGAATCCTTGACACGCGCATAGTTGCCTGCCATCTCGCCATACCAATGACCCTTTGCCAGAAACGGCTCGGGATTTTTCATTATGCGCTCGGGACGCTCAGGCAGATCGTCACCAAGTCCCGCCATCGTGCGCTCAATGCACTGACGAATCTCACTCTCCGGCACCTGACGCGCGCCCACGACGACGAAGAATATGAAGCCGACGCCGACCAATGCCCAGCCACCGTAATAAGAGACGGCAGACCAGCCAAGCCAAAGCATCAGAAATCCGACGATCAGCATACCAAGTCCGATCGCGACGTAAGCCGTCTTCTGTTTAAAAAAGCGTTGATTCTTTTTTGTGTTCATAGGTAGTTACCTCCCGTTGCTTGTGCGTTGATATGATTATAGCACATCTTTCACCGTTTTGCAAGCAACTATTAGTTGATATCGCTCCCCGCTCGGTTTAAGTGCCCCACGCATCTATATAGTCGCAGAAAACGGCAAAAGGTTTGGCTTTTTTGCCACATTTTTTCAAAACATTTGAAATGTGTCGGAAAATTTACAAAAAGGCATTGCATTATTCAAGGCTTTCGGGTATCATAGTATCGAACATCTATTAAGACCACTAGTAAGAAGAGAAAGGTGACGCGGCATGCTCGGCTACATTCGCCCTTACAATCCGGAGCTCAAAATGCGAGAATACCAGTATTACCGCGGCGTGTACTGCGGCCTTTGTCGCGCGATGGGGCGTTGCACGGGACAGTGCTCCCGCCTGGCGCTCAGCTACGACTTCGTTTTTTTGGCGCTGACACGACTGGCGCTCGCCGGCGGCAATCCGCAACGCGAGCAGACCGACCGCGCCGTGCGCTTTGAATCGCGCCGATGCCTCGTTCATCCCTTGCGCCGTCGCCTTTCGCTGGCCGCAGGAGACGTGACCGACTACGTCGCCTGTGCCGCCGCTATTCTCAACTACCACAAAATACTGGACGATTGCACCGATGAGCGTGGTTGGCGGCGCTTACGCGCCCGCCTTGCCCTGCCCCATCTGCGTCGGTTTGCCAAGCGTGCCAAGCGGACGCACCCCGACCTGGAGGACGGCATTCTCGCGCCGATGCGATCCCTTGCCGCAATGGAGCAGGCAGGCTTGCCGTCTGCCGACGAGCCCGCCGACGCATTCGGTGAGGCACTCGCCGCGCTGTTTTGCTACGGTTTGTCCGACGACAAGGAGCGCATCGCCCGACACATCGGTCATCGCATCGGTCGTTGGCTGTATCTGGTCGATGCCATCGATGATTATGAGCAAGACAAGCAACGCGGTCGTCCCAATCCGCTCCATCGGCTGTATGGCGAGGACGGCTTGACGAACGAGCGCCGCGAGCATCTGCGCGGTGCGCTCGCGTGCGAGCTTGGTGCCGCCCGTGACGCGCTCGACCTGATCGACGTTGACGAGGAAAAATGCGGCAAGGAATTGTCGCCGCTTCTCTATCATATTTTGGATATAGCACTCCCCGCCGCGGCGGAGCGCGTGCTGTTTCCCAATCACGACCCCAAAAAGAACAAGAAAGCGAGTAGCAACGCATGAAAGACCCATATAAGATCCTCGGCGTCAACCCAAGCGACGATGATGACAAGATCAAGCAGGCTTACCGCGAGCTGGTGCGCAAGTACCACCCCGACAAATACACCGACTCGGATCTTGCCGAGCTGGCAAACGAAAAAATGAAGGAGATCAACGCCGCCTACGAGCAGATCCGCTCCGATCGCGCGTCGCGATCCTCCCAAGGCAGTACAAGCTCCTATCAAAGCACCGACAGCGGCAGCTCCTACAATAGCGGCTCGTCCTCCTTTGCGCAGATCCGCGATCTGCTCAACCGCGGTTATCTGGACGACGCCCAGACGTTGCTCCGCAACACGCCCGAAAGCCGTCGCGATGCCGAGTGGCATTTTCTGATGGGTATTCTTCTGCTCCGTCGCGGTCATCTGGTCGACGCGCAGAATCATCTCGACCGCGCCTGCCGTCTGGACCCCTACAACCAGGAGTACCGCCGCTACGCCGACGAGCTTCGCACGCGCACCGCGGCCGCATCGGGTGGTTATCGCACCTCGAACGTGGGCGGTTGTTGCTCCGAATGCGACATCTGCTCCTCGCTTTTGTGTGCCGATTGCTGCTGTGAATGTATGGGCGGCGACCTCCTCCCCTGCTGTTGACGGAGGCCGCGATGACACCGAACAATCAAAATCCCCGAAGCCGTCGCGCCGAGCGACGCGCCCGCACCAAGCGTCTGACCGTCTGCGCGATGCTGACCGCCCTTGGCGTGTCGCTTTCGTGGCTCGGCTCTCTCGTCAGCGTGCTGGATATGTGCACGGCACTGTTCACCGCACTCCTGCTCGTCCCCATTGTGATCGAATACGGCAAGGGATATCCGTGGGGCGTGTGGCTCGCAACCACCGCGCTGGCACTGGTCCTGCTCCCCGCCAAAACGCCCGCCGCCGTCTATTTGGTGTTTGGCTATTACCCCATCATCAAGGCGCGGCTGGAGCGACTCCCCACGTCCGTGATGCGACTGCTCAAGCTGCTCGTTTTCCTCGCCGTCGACGCGGTTCTCGTCATCACCTCGTGCTACCTTGTGGGCGTGCAGGAGCAAATGCCCCTATGGTATCCCGCCGCGCTGGCGGCGATGGGGCTCGTCACGCTCTGCTTGACCGATCTCGCACTCACCCGTCTCATCACGCTCTATCTTTACAAATACCGCGCACGCGTGTCCAAGTGGATGCACTAAGCGCAAAAAAGGACTGCCCGAGGGCAGTCCTTTTTGATTGTTGAATTACTTACCTTCTGCGCTGGTCAGATATTTGACCTGCACGTAGTAAGGCGTCGTGCTGGTCGCGCTCATATAGAACTTGTACCACTCACCGTCCGTCGAAACAGCCGAGGGATTCACGGTCGCGTTCTTGGACAGCGTCTGTGCACCGTCAATGGCCGTCACGTCGGGCTGCAGGTAGGCGCTCACGCCTGCCTGGTTGACGTAAAACGAGCCAGGTTCGGTCAAAGTGTTAAACTGCATCGTGACCGTGGGGGTCGAGGGAGTCGTGCCCTCGGGCGAAGTCGATGCACCACCGTAAGCTGCGAGGTAGTTGGCGTTGACGTATGCCTCGGAGCCGTCAGCCATGATCACGCGCACCCAGCTCTTATCGGGAGCCTCGGCAATGACGGTCACCGTTGCGCCGCGGAGCAGAACGCCTGCCGCGGTATCGCCATCGATGTCGGGATCATCTGCGAAGTAGGGGATGGTTCTGGCATGCAGCGACTGTGCCGCCGTAACCGTCGTGGTCACGGGCGTCGTAAGAACGATGAAATCGCTACCCGTAATGTTCTTGGTAACAACGTACTTGGAGAAGACGTAATACTCCTTGCCGTTGTAGTTGACGCGGCTCCACTCGTTGTTCTTTGCCGTACGCTGGAGCGCCGCGCCGATCATAGCGCTGCCCGCAATATTCAAAGAATCCGTCGTCGTGGGCGAGGTGCGCAGGTTCAGACCGCTGGTAACAACGTAGACCGTCTCAGAGCCAACCACGGGCACAAACTCGTTGGGATCCGTAGGCGTCGAGGGAGTTTCGGGCGTCGAGGGGGTATCGGGAGTCTCGGGATCGGTGACACCGGGCTCATCGGGGGTAGTCGGCTCGGTGGTACCCGTATACAGCGCCAGGCAGTTGGACGATACGTAATACTCGTCGTTGAAGCCCTCTGCATCGACGCGGATGCGGCTCCAATCAGCCGAAACACCCGTACGCGTTGCGATCTCGCCGACGCGCAGATTGCCGATGACGTTATCCACGTCAACCGAAGGAGCCACGCGCAGCTCGACCGTTACGGTCGCCTGCACCTTCTCGTCCACCGTCGTGAAGACGATCTCCTCCTCGGGCGTCTGGGGCTCGTCGGGGGTTACGGGCTCGTCGGGCGTGGTGGGATCCGCGGGAGTATCGGGAGTCTCGCTGGGCTGCTCAACGTCGGGATTTTCGGTATCCGGATCGTCGGGGGTCTTATCCTTGCCACAGGCGGCCATCGAAACGGTCGTTGCAAGAATCAGGAGAGCCAGCGCGAAAGAGAGAATTTTTTTCATATTTTTCGTCCTCCAAAGTTCGGTTTTTCTATATCTTTCATTTTCTGCGGTGTCTAAACCGCATATGTTGTGTTCACTTTCATCTATTATAACATACCTATGCCCTCTTGTCAATAACAATCGGAGATATTTTTCAGCAAAAAAGTCGACCGCAAGTGACGCGTTTTTTGCCCGTCGGCGCTTGAAATATGCGAGCAGCCCTTGACAAACGGGGAGCACTGTGTTATAATACTTTATTGAACATTTCCGCCCGAAAGCCATTCGGTGCGGTCATAAGAAAGGAAGCTCACCGACTA
>JAGBTR010000241.1 GCA_017631215.1 Clostridia bacterium
CGATATTTCCGCCCCGAGGCAAAAATGTTTGTCAACATTTTTCCTCGGTTGCGAAAATGACCTTCGTTAAACTAAATTTCGCGTCGGGAAATCCAAAGATTCCCCTCCTACAAGGGTTCATTGATGTCCCTCTCTGCCATTGTGCAAAACGGTTTTAGCCGTACTCCCCCATTTTTGTTATGTCGGCGGCGGGCTTGCCCGAAGTCGGGCATAAATCTCCTGCCCAACTCGTCTTGGAGGCGGTGCCGAACAAGACGGGGCATCTGCACTTGCCAAAACCTTTGAGCCTTGCCTTGTCGGCAAGGCGAACGGAGCGCGGCGAAGCCGCGCGGGGTTGAGGGGCGTAGCCCCCACTCGCTTTCTTGGTTCGTTCTTTGGCGAGCGCCAAAGAATGAACATCAACAGCAAGCCGCGAGCGCGCCGAAGGCAGTGTGAGCGTAACGAGGAGAAGCCGTTTGGCATAAAACCACCTCACCCCACGCGCCGAAGGCGCAGTACGCGCGTAAAGAGGAGAAGTTGTGTGAAATTCAGCTTTCAACTCCCCCCACAAATCAAAATTTAAAAGCCCCCCGCCGTATTGCTATCAACACGGCGAGAGGCTTTTCTTTTTCAGTTAAAATTTTGGGAAGGGGGGAATAGGGGGGAACTTTTTTGAAAAAAGTTCCCCCCTCGTACTCCTCGTACGTTTAGTATCTTAACCCTGCGACTTCTTGTACTCCTCAACGATCTTGGATGCGATCATCGAAGGAACAACGTCGTACTCGGTAACCTTGAAGGCATACGAGCCGCGACCCTGCGACATAGCGCGAAGGGCGATGGGATAATCCATCATCTCGGACTTGGGTGCAACGGCAGACAGAACGGTGTATCCCTTCTTGCCGTGTGCAGGCTCCATACCCATCACGTTGCCACGACGCTTGTTCAGGTCACCAATGATATCACCCACGATGTCGTCGGGAATGATGATCGAAGCCTCGCCGACCGGCTCAAGCAGCACGGGAGCAGCCTCCTCAAGGCACTTCTTGTAAGCCAGAGATGCGGCGGTCTTGAACGAAAGCTCATCCGAGTCAACGGCGTGATAAGAGCCGTCGTACAGATCAGCGGCCAAACCCGTCATCGGGAAGCCGGCAACGCCCTTGGCCATTGCATCCTGCAGACCCTTCTCAACGGCGGGGTAGAAGTTCTTCGGAACGGTACCGCCAACGACGGATACGGTGAAGGTCAGACCGCTTTCCTCCGAGGGAGCGAAGCGGATCTTAACGTGACCGAACTGACCCGAACCACCGTTCTGCTTCTTATGGCGTCCTTCGACGTCGCAGGACTTGGTGATCTTCTCGCGGTAAGGAATGCGAGGCGTCTCGAAGCGGACGTTGACACCAAAGCGCGCCTTCAGACGGGATGCCAGCACGGCCAGGTGCATATCACCCATACCGTAGACGACCATCTGCTTGGTCTCGGGATCGTTCTCGTAGCGAATGGTGCGATCCTCCTCGACCATACGTGCGATCGCCTGCGAGATCTTGCCCTCGTCGGCGGTCGAGCAGGGGATCATTGCCTGTGCCAGATAGGGCACGGGGAAGTCAATAGGCAGGTAGCTGAAATCGCTGTTCCAGGTCAGCGTGTCGTTCGTGTTGGTGTTCGACAGCTTTGCGGTCATACCGATATCACCGCAAACCAGCTCATCGACCTCGGTCTGCTTCTTGCCGCGGATGGTGTAGATATGAGCGAGCTTTTCGCTGTCACCCGTGGTGCGGTTGATGAGAACGGCGTCGCGCTTGACCGTACCGTTCATAACCTTGAAGAAGTTCATCTTACCGACGAATGGGTCAGCGACCGTTTTGAAGACGAAGAGGGCGGGCTCACCGTCGGGATTGATCTCCAGCTCGTCGCCGTCCGTGAGCGTCTCGACCTTCTTGGCCGTGTGTCTGGGGAAGGACTCGGTGATCTTGTCCAGCAGCGTCCAGACGCCCCACAGCTTAGTAGCGGCACCGCAGAATACGGGCACGATATCGCCGTGGATGATACCCTCGTGGATACCGTTGAGGCACTCCATAACGGTGATGTCCTCACCGCCGAAGTACTTCTCCATCAGCGCCTCGTCGGCACTGGCAACAGCCTCGATGAGCATCTCGTGATACTTATCGGCCGCCTCCTGAGACTCCTCGGGAATGGGGTGGATGGAGTGGTGACCTGCGTTATCAAAGACGTGAGCCTCCATACCGACAAGGTCGATGGCACCGACCACCTCGCCGTCCTTGACCATCGGGATGGTCAGAGGGCAGATGGTCTTACCCCACTTGTCGTGCAGTGCGTCAAGCACCTTGGCAAAGCGAGCCTCATTATCGTCGAACTTATTGATGAAGAATGCCTTGGGCAGACCGGCCTCGGTCGCCTGATCCCAAGCCAGCTCGGTGCCGACCTGAATGCCGCTCTTACCGTCAACGACGATGATGGCACTGTCGGCCACGCGCAGCATCTGTGCGCATTCGCCTGCAAAATCCAGATAGCCGGGACAGTCGAGTATATTGACCTTGATGTCCTTCCAGGTCAAGGGAGCAATCGAGCCCGAGAGCGAGAACTTTCTTGCGATCTCTTCGGCGTCGTAGTCGGATACCGTGTTGCCGTCGCCGACCTTACCCAGACGATCGGTCGCGCCCGAAATATACAGCCTGGCTTCGGTGAGGGATGTCTTACCACCCCCACCGTGACCCAGGAGTGCAACGTTTCGGATTTTTTTGGTTTCAATTGCCATTGTCTTGTACCTTCGGTTTCGCGGATAAACGAAACCGCCTTTCTGTGTGTATTATGGATCGACTTTTATCATGCGTTTTGTGAAAAATGCAAGAACGTTGATAAATCCTTTTCCATTATACAATACAAAAAGACGGTTTGCAAGGGGATTGAGAAAAATTTTTGCCATCGAAGCATAGAAATTCGATGGCAATTTTTGTTTAATTTGCACAAACAGACAGATCAGTCAAGCGGGATTTCAAACAAGCGGGATGCGTTTTCGGCCGTCACGCGTGCCATCTGCTCGGGCGAGATGCCGTGCAGAGCGGCCAGCGCCTCGACGGTGTAGCGCATCAGCGACGAGTCGTTGCGCTCTCCTCGATGAGGGTGGGGGGTCAGATAGGGCGCGTCGGTCTCGACCAGCAGACGGTCAAGCGGCACGCTCG
Organism: Clostridia bacterium; assembly: GCA_017631215.1. Lineage (GTDB taxonomy): Bacteria > Bacillota > Clostridia > Oscillospirales > CAG-272 > SIG644. The sequence continues at coordinate 3,177 of JAGBTR010000241.1, forward strand.
CCGCCACCTCGACAACGCGACGGGCGTTTTTGAAGGTCACGACGCCCGAAAACGAAACGTACCAGCCGCGCCGTGTCAGCTCGTGCGCCATCTCGGCGCTGCCGCTGAAGCTGTGGAAGACACCCTGTACGGTGGGGTAGCGCAGCGCCATCTCGAAGCAGTCGCCGTGCGCCTCGCGGTCGTGGATGATGACGGGCAGACGCTGCTCGGCGGCGACGGTCATCTGCTGCTCGAAATACCACGCCTGCCGCGCCTTGTCGACGGGTAGATAATCGCGCTCATAATAGTCCAAACCGATCTCGCCCAGCGCGACGATCTTGTGCGCACGGCGATAGGCGGCGGGGTCGACCTCGTGACAGCCGAGCATCTCGCAAAGCGCGCTCAAATGGTCTTCGGGGTCGCCCTCCATCATCTGACAATCCTCGGGGTGGATGCCGACGGCGGCGTACATGCCGTCGTAGCGCGCACTCTGCGCCAACGCAAGACGAGAGGAGTCGATGCTCGTTCCTACATTTATTATATGCGAGACCTCACCCGTTGGCGCGAGAATGGCGGGGAGCAGCTCATCGACCGCAGGACCCTCCGCGTCGGTCAGAAAGCGGCGGTCGAAATAGTGCGCGTGGGAATCAAACAAAGGCATAGGGACTCCTTTCGTTATATGTTCGATACCGCCAGCGCGCGGGTCAGCACGTCGGTCACGGCGTCGGCCATCAGTGCAAAGCCGAGGTCGGTCGGGTGGCAGGCGTCAACCGTTGCCATATCGAGATAGGGACCGCTCAAAAGGCGCTCGCCGTCGATGAAATAGACGTTGCGGTCGCCCTCGGCAAGGGCGCGGCGGTAGGTCTCGTAAATCACGTCGCGGCGGACGGCGTTTGTGGCTCGGTCAACATCAAAATCGGGACGCGTCATCATAATGTAGGGGATATCGGGATGTGCGGCGCGGATGGCGCGATAGAGCGGCTCGTGCGTCGCGCGCAGATGGTCGACGCTCGGCGCGTTGTGGTCATAATCGCAGACGAAGGCGGACATGGTCAGCCCCGCCATATAGTCCACGATGGCACTCTCGCCCTTGGCGCTGCCCGAAAAACCGAGGTTGATATGGTCGATGCCCGTGCGGCGGGTGACCACGTTGGTGTAGGCGCAGCCGGGTCTCGAGGCGCATCCGCCCTGCGTGATCGAGCTGCCGTAATACACGACGGGAGCGACGGGGCGGTAGGCAAGACCGTGGTCGACCGTCGCATCTGCTTGCAGTCCGATCTCAAAGCCGTCGAGCGAGGAGTAGAGCGGCAGATGGAGCGTGATGCAGCGCATCTTTCTTGTGGGGAAGTAGTGGATGGACTCATAATGCCCGTCCGTGTCGTAGGGCGGGAAAAAGGTGCGGTAGTAGCGCGAGGTTGCGGTGATCTCATCGTCGATGTACAGATCGACACCCGCCGCGCAGGCCATAGTCATATGCGACATACGGTGTACGTCACCAAGAGCGACGCGGATGGCGACGTAGCGCGAGTCGGTGCAAAAGCGCACGCGACCGCCTGCCGAGTTGCGGTGGAGCATCAGCACGCCGCTCGAGGTGCGCTCGGCGACCTCGGTGGGAAGACGGCAAAAGCCCTGCTCGCATTCCATCAAGCCGTACAGATCAAAGGGCGCATTTCGTGCGTCGCAAAAAACGATATCCTGCTCGTTGAGTGTCGTTTTTACTTGAAGGTTGGGATCGATCCTTGCAATATCCGATACCTGCTGTGCCATAATAGCCTCCTTTTGAAAACGGGAACGCGCCGAAAGACCGTTCCCGTTTGCTTGGTTAAAATTCGTTTTTCAGCTCGCGCGTCATCAGATCCATCAGTACCTCGCGGCAATCCGCGCTCTCGTAGAGAATGCGGTAGACGGCGGTGCAGATGGGAAGATCGACGGCGTGCTTTTTGCCCAGATCGACCATCGCGCGCGCGGTGTAATAACCCTCGGCCAGTGCCGTATAGGGCTCACCCCTGGCAAAGCACTCGCCAAAGGCGCGGTTGTGCGAGTGGGGCGAGAAGACGGTCGCCTCGTAGTCGCCCAGATGGCAAAGACAGTACGCCGAGGGCTCATCGCCTCCCATCGCCGCGATCAATCGCGCGACCTCGCGCGTGCCGCGTGCCATCAGCGCGCCCTTGAGCGTGCCGAGTCCGTAGCCGTCGAGCATACCTGCGGCGATGCCGATGACGTTTTTGGCGGCCGCACCGATCTCGTTGCCGAGCAGGTCTTGTCCGTAGTAAAAGCGGATGAGATCGCTCGAAAATTCATCGACCAAGCGGCGCTTGACCGCCTCATCCTCGGAATCGATGACCATGCAGGACGGTCGTCCCGCGTAAAATTCCTGCACGTGTCCGGGTCCTAGCCAGACGGCGACGGGACAGCTTGCATCCAGCGCATCTCGTGCGACCTCGCTGAGTCTGCGCCCCGAGGCGATGTCGATGCCCTTCATACACAGCACGACCGTCTTGCCGCGAAGCGCCAGCGGTGCCAGCTCAGCCATCAGAGCGGCGAGATTTTGCGAGGGGATGGAAATGATGATCACCTCACCCTCGGTCGCGGCGGCGACGTCGGTGGTCAGCTTGACCGAGGCGGGCAGAGCGAGCAGATCGTTCTGCCGTGTCTTGAGAAAGCGTTGCATCTCGCGTGAGGATGAACGCCCGTATAGCGTCAGGTCATGACCGATGCGGTCGAGATACCAAGTGATGAGCGAGCCCCAACGCCCGCAGCCGATAACTGTGATTTTCATCCGATCTATCCTTAAAGTTTTTGAAGATTCCAAAGGGACTTTTTTCAAAAAGTCCCTTAAGTGGGTGCAGGGCAGAGCCCTGCATCGTCCTCTTATCTCACTCTCTCACCCAGAGGCGTCTCGGGATCGAGGAAGACGACGCGGACGGTCTCCTCGCCGCTGGCAAGGATCATACCGTTGGACTCGACGCCGCAAAGGGTTGCGGGTCTCAGATTGGCGACCAGAATGATCTTCTTGCCGATCAGCTGGTCGGGCGTGTAGTATTTGGCAATGCCCGAGACGACCTGTCTCTGCTCGTAGCCCAGATCCACCTGCAGCTTGAGCAGCTTCTTTGCCTTGGGCACACCCTCGCAAGCCAGAATCTTGGCGGTGCGAAGCTCGACGTTCATAAAGTCGTCAATACCGATCAGGGCGCAGCCCTCGGGCTTTTCAACGGGCGCCTCTGCCTTGGCAGCGGCTGCCATCTGTGCCTGTCTCTTGGCCTCCAGCTCCTCGAGCTTCTTTTGCTCGTCGATGCGGGCAAACAGCACCTTGGAGTCGCCCACGCGCTCGCCTGCGACGAGAGCGCCGAACTGCTCGGTCGTGCCGATGGTGGCGTAGGTTGCGGCGGTCGTGTTCAGCTCGGAGAGGATCTCCTCGGCGGTCGCGGGAATGAAGGGACGCAGCAGGACAGCACCCCAACGGATGGCCTCAAGCAACGTGTACAGCACCGTGCCAAGACGCTCTCTCTGCGACTCGTCCTTGGCCAGCGTCCAGGGCGTCGTCTCGTCGATATACTTGTTGGCGCGCGAGAGCATCGTGAAGATCTCCTCCAGCGCGTCGGCAATGCGGTAAGCGTCCATATGCGCCACGACCTTCTCAAAGGCGCGTACGCAAGCGGCCGCGACCTCGCCGTCCAGCGCGTCGGGGGCACTGGGGGCCTGGATCACGCTGTCAAAATACTTCTTCTGCATATCCAGCGTTCTCTTGACGAGGTTGCCGAGATTGTTGACCAGATCCGTGTTGAAGCGCTTGATGACGTTCTCATAGGTGATCGAGCCGTCGTTGGCGTAGGGCATTTCGGAAAGGGCATAGTAGCGCACGCCGTCGACCGTGAAATGCTCGGCCAGCTCGTCGGCATAGATGACGTTGCCGCGCGACTTGGACATTTTGTCCGCGCCGAAGTTGAACCACGGATGCGCGAAGACCTTCTTGGGCAGCGGCAGATCGAGTGCCATCAGGAAGATGGGCCAGTAGATGGTGTGGAAGCGGATGATGTCCTTACCGATGATGTGGACGTTGGCAGGCCACCACTTCTTGAA
>JAGBTR010000242.1 GCA_017631215.1 Clostridia bacterium
CATCCGCCGCATCGAGGCGGGGATCGACGAGCCCGACGACGCCAGCCTGCTTGCCATCTACCGCATCTGAGTGTCAAGAAAGGAATCCGATATGACTCAAAACCGCCAACCCATCAAAAGCATTGCCTGCGACCCGTCCACCTTTGGCGCATCGCGCGGCAAGGTCATTTATCTGCGTATGGAGGGCGACCGCGACGGTCGTGTGCCCTTCCTCATTCACGACGTTGTCGGTGACGGCGGCTCGTGCGTGTGCTACGACGCCACCAATCTCGCCCTCAAGATGCGAGGTCGCCTCAAGGAATTTTATCCGCTCGACCCCGAGGGAGGACTTCTGACCGAGTCCTATTACGGTCTCGGGCGTAACGCCGACAATCAGGTCGTCTCGCACGCCGAGGGCGAGAGCGCCGAGCGCTTTGCCCGTGCGCGCGACGAGTTTGTCGCCTCGCACCATATGCTGCGCGACATCATCCGCGAGAGCGAGCAGGAGGGCGCGGGCTTTTCCAGCTTTATCCCCGACTGCCGCATCTACGACGCGTGCGATGCCGAGGGACGGCGTCTGGCAGGCTCGACCGCCTACGTCTGGACCGATCCCGCCAAGCAGACCGTCTTCAGCGAGATCATCCGCGACGTACACGCCAACCCCAAAAAGCAGCCCGAGCACAGCCTGTACATCCTGCTCAAGACCATCTGCTCGCTGACCGATTGCGTTCGCGTCCTGCACGAGCACGGTCTGCTTCATCTGGATATCAAGCCCTCCAATTTCGGCGTGCCGTTGCGTAGCAGCACGCTCTTGACCGACACGGTCACGCTGTTTGACGTCAACTCGATCTACGCGATCGGGCAAAAGACCGCCCCCTCCTTCTCGGGCACCGAGGGCTTTTGCGCCCCCGAGCTGGCCTACGGCGAGCCGACCAACAAATGCGATATCTATTCCATCGGCGCGACGCTGTTTGCCGCCCTTGTGCCCCCCTCGATGCTCGAGGACGGTCACTATACCCGCAAATGCTACGCCCGTATTCCCGAGCTGATCGCCGCCTCGCCCCTCATCGCCGCCTCCGAGACCAACGGCAATATGTACCTGCAATGGGAGCTTTGCAACATTCTCAAGCGCTGTCTTGTCGCCTCGACGCTTCACCGCTACGAGAGCTGCAGCGAGCTCAAGGCCGATCTGGAAACGGCCATCAGCTACCTGCTCCCCGCCGAGTTCAACGCCCATATGCCGCGCGACAAGCGCTTGGTCCTGCTCGACCGCGAGCTGGACAAGCCCAAGCACGCGCACTCCACCCTCGTCTTCAAGTATCACCTCTACCGCGAGCCGCTCTACCGCTTTGTCGGTCGGGATGACGCAACGGTCAACGTGCTCATCGTCGGCTTCGGTAACTACGGACAGCGCTTTCTCGATTGCTGTCTGCAGGTCGCCCAGATGTACGGCAAAACGCTTCGCTTCCGCATCGTCTCGGGCAACCGTCACGACACCAAAAAGGACAAGGACTTTTATCTGGCCGAGAGATGCGCGCTGTCCGACTTCTTCCGCATCGACGGCAGTGCCTGCCCCGACCCCTATGGCGAGATCCGCTTCGAAACGGCGCATTTTTCAAGTGAGGACACCGAGCACAACGCCGCCCTTGCGCGTGAGCTGACCCAAAACGGCGACACGCCGCACTACGTCTTCGTTGCGCTGGGTGAGGACTCGCTCAACCGCCTCGTCGCCGACGCCTTTACCAACGCAATGCCCCACGGCGTGCAGTGGTCGGTCAGCTACACCCAGGAGGGCGCGCCCCGCCGCACGCAAACGGTCGCCTGCCCCGTCTATATGTACGAGGACGTCAAGCGCGAGAGCGGCTACGCAGACCTGGAGCGTATGGCCTTCAACGCCTTTACCGTCTGGAGACAGCGCCAGAGTCTTGAAAAATCCTCCGCCCTGAAGGAATTCCGCAAGCCCTACCACTACAACGCCTGCTTTGCCAACGTCGTCGGCATCCGCTACAAGCTCCACAGCCTCGGCATTGCCATCGACGGCACGCGCGAGAGCGCCGAGACCGCCGCCGCACAGCTTGACCGCCTGCTTCGCGACGACGCGTCGCTGTGCCACGAGCTGGCCGCCGTCGAGCACCGCCGCTGGGTGTGTGACAAGCTGGCCGACAAATGGATGCGCAAGACGGATATCTCGGGCTGTGCGCAGGGCGAGATCAACGACACGCGCGAGCGTCGCCACGTCTGCCTTGTGCGAAGCACCTCGGCGCATCCGCTGGATGACACCGCCGTCTGGTCGCACGAGCTCTGGGACACGGCCGACAGCCAACGGATCGCCACGCTCGACCCGCTCGACGCGCTGTCGGTGCGTCTGCATCAGGTCTTTTTGCAGCAGGCCAACACCGTCCGCCGCTCGACCGCGCTGTACGATCACACCGTCTCGCAGATCCGCGAGCGCATCGCCTCCTCGCCCCGCGCGATGCAAGCCTTTTCGGAGTGGTTCTCGTGTCTGTCTCTCATTTGGAACCAAAACAGCAATCAAGCCTTGCTGTACGAGCCGCTTCGCGTCGCCTTTACCGATGCCCTTGAGGAGCTTGAGGACAACGACGCCAAGACGGTCAAGCTGCTCGTCAAGATCGTGGACGATCGCTTTACCCCCATTCTGCGCAGTATGCAGTACATCGACTACAAGCGAAACGACCTCGACTTCATCCGCAGCATTCCCTACATTCTGACCTACCGCCGCGACGTGCATCTGGTCGTTCCCTTTACCGTGGGAAGCAATTCCGAAATGTTTGCCAACGTCGCCGCCGCCACCGTCGTCTCCCCCGCCCACCTGACCTATCTCTACCACGTCGAGAGCCGCGAGGCTCTGCCGCCCCTCCGTCAGGCGCTGGAATACGCCGCGCGCTATCTCAAGGAAAAGGGACTGAACACCAAGCTCCATCTGCTGCTGACGCACACCAAGGGCAACGACCCCGAGGCCGCCGTCGCCCGTCTGCAGAGCGAAATGACGCTTTGCAGTGTGACCACCCGCGCCGTCTCCTCGCAAGGAGACATCCCCGAGGCCGTGCGCGCCCTTGTGTCCTCTCGCCGCACCATCACCGCCGTCGAGCAAAACGGCACCGCGATATCCTATCTGCTTTTGGGCTGTGGGTTCTATCAGAGCGTGCCGCACTACCGCTTCGACGCGGCCACCATGAGCTTCCGCGAGACGGTGGGCTGTGATCCCCTCGCCTACGTCCGCACGCCGCTGTATCTGCGCGTGTCGGATATGTTCGCCATTAAAAATTCCAAGGGCACCGCGACGGGCGCGCCGCTGTTTGACCACGACGTCGACCGCCTGTGGCACGAGGTCTATCGCAAGAGCCCGCGCGTCTGGAAGGCGCTGTGCGACGTGCTCAGCCACCACGCACACGAGCGCGATACGCTGGCCTGGTTCCAGCTGGGCGCATCGACGGGCACACCGATCCGACTGCGCTTCCTGCTTCCCTTCGAGGCGTTCGAGGGGGCGGGCAAGATCATGCAGGCGCTGTCCGACCGTGGACTTTTGCGCGAGGGCTCCGAGCTGAACTTC
>JAGBTR010000243.1 GCA_017631215.1 Clostridia bacterium
GGTCACGGTCAATACCGCCTACAAGATCCACGAGGCTGAATATCTGCTTCGCCAGTCGGACACGCACACGCTCATTATGATCGAGAACTACCGTGATTCCGATTACAAGGGGATTATGCAGGAGCTTTGCCCCGAGCTCAAGACCACGGCCCCCGGCGAGCCGCTCCATTCCAAGCGTCTTCCCTTCCTGCGCAACATTATCACCGTCGGCTTCCGTATGGATGGTTGCTTGACGTGGGAGGAGTCGCTGACACGTAAAAAGCTCGTTCCCGTCGAGGAGATCCAGCGAATGGCTGCCGCCGTCGACAAAAACGACGTGTGCAATATGCAGTACACCTCGGGCACGACGGGCTTCCCCAAGGGCGTTATGCTGACCCACTACAACGTTGTCAACAACGGCAAGTACATCGGTGACCATATGGATCTGTCCACGGCGGATCGTATGATGATCCAGGTGCCGATGTTCCACTGCTTCGGTATGGTGCTGTCGATGACGTCGTCGATGACGCACGGCACGACCATGTGTCCGCTTCCCTATTTTTCGCCCAAGAGCGCACTTGCCTGCATCAATCAGGAGCGCATCACCACCTTCAACGGTGTCCCCACGATGTTCATCGCTATGATGCAGCACAGCGACTTTGAAAAGACCGATTTCAGCCACATCCGCACCGGTATCATGGCGGGCGCCAACTGCCCTGCCGACCTGATGAAGAAGGCGGCCGACGTGATGAATATGAAGCAGATCGTCAGCGTCTACGGTCAGACCGAGGCGTCGCCCGGCTGCACGATGAGCTCTTATTACGACCCGCTGGACGTCCGCACCGATACGGTCGGCTCGGCGTTTGCCAACGTCGAGTGCAAGATCGTCGATCCCGAGACGGGCGAGGAATGCCCCGTCGGCGTCAACGGCGAGTTCGTTGCCCGCGGCTACAACATTATGAAGGGCTACTACAAGATGCCTGCCGCAACCGCCGCCGCGATCGATGCGGACGGTTGGCTGCACACGGGCGACCTTGCCGCCAAGGACGAGAACGGCAACTACCGCATTACGGGACGTCTGAAGGATATGATCATCCGCGGCGGTGAAAACCTCTACCCCAAGGAGATCGAGGAGTTCTTCTACACCCATCCGCAGGTCCGCGACGTTCAGGTCATTGGTGTTCCCGACGAGAGATACGGTGAGGAGGCGATGGCCTGCATCATCATCAAGGAGGGCGAGGACGCAACCGTTGAGCAGCTTCGTGAATACGCCAACGCTCATATGGCACGTCACAAGGTTCCCCGTTACATCAAGTTTGTCACCGAATTCCCCATGAACGCCGCAGGCAAGATACTGAAATACAAAATGCGCGAGGCCGCCGTTGAGGAGCTCAAGGCCGCCGGCATCATCAAATAAAAAGGAGATCAGATCATGGATATCAGAATTGAAAGAACCGCAACGCCCGCACAGAAGCCCGACAGCACCAAGCTCGGCTTCGGTCGCTACTTCACCGACCATATGTTCATTATGGATTACACGCCCGACAAGGGCTGGCACGATGCCCGCATCGTCCCCTTTGCCAACATCTCCTTGCATCCCGCCGCCACCGTCTTCCACTACGGTGCCGAGATCTTCGAGGGTATGAAGGCTTACCGCCGCGAGGACGGTACCGTTCAGCTGTTCCGCCCGATGGAGAACGTCAAGAGAATGAACAGCTCGGCTGACCGTCTGTGCCTGCCGCTGCTTGATGAGGAGGATGCGCTCGAGGCCATCAAGAAGTTCGTTGAGGTCGAGCAGGATTGGGTTCCCTCGAATCCCGGCACGTCGCTTTACCTGCGTCCCTTCCTCTTTGGCTGCGACGAGCAGCTCGGTCTGCACACGCTGCAGAATGCGATGTTCGTTATCATCGCTTCTCCCGTTGGCAGCTATTATGCCGCCGGCATCAACCCCGTCAAGATCATGATCGAGACCGAGGACGTCCGCGCCGTCAAGGGCGGTACGGGCTACACCAAGTGCGGCGGTAACTACGCTGCCAGCAACCGCGCAGGCGCTCGCGCCGAGGCAAACGGCTACTCGCAGGTGCTGTGGCTGGACGGTGTCCACCGCAAGTACATCGAGGAGGTCGGTGCGATGAACGTCATGTTCCGCATCGGTGACGAGATCGTCACGCCCGATCTGTCGGGCTCTATCCTGCCCGGTATCACAAGAAAGTCCTGCCTTGAGGTGCTTCGCAATGAGGGCTACAAGGTTTCCGAGCGCCGTCTGAGCGTCGACGAGCTGGTCGAGGCAATGGAGAACGGCACGCTCCGCGAGGCTTGGGGCTGCGGCACGGCTGCCGTCGTCTCGCCCATCGGTGAGCTGGCTTATCAGGGCAAGAAGTATACCGTCAACAACTTTGAAATTGGCGAGGTCACGCAGCATCTGTACAATACGCTGACCGGTATCCAGTGGGGCAAGATCGACGACAGCTACGGCTGGACGGTCGAGATCCCCAAAGCATAAGGAGTTACAAAATGTCTCTCAATGACAAGAAAGTAATGGCAACGATGGACGGCAACGAGGCCGCCGCCTACGTCGCCTACGCCTTTACCGAGATCGCCGCGATCTACCCCATCACGCCCTCCTCGCCGATGGCGGGTAAGACGGATGCGTGGAGCGCACACGGCAAAAAGAATATGTTCGGTCAGCCCGTCACGCTCATCGAGATGCAATCCGAGGCGGGCGCGGTCGCGGCTGTCCACGGCGCGCTCGAGACGGGTGCGCTGTCGACCACCTTCACCTCGTCGCAGGGGCTTATGCTGATGATCCCCGTGATGCACCGCATCTCGGGCGAGAGACTGCCCGGCGTGCTGCACGTCGCCTCGCGTACCGTCGGCACACACGCGCTGTCCATCTTCGGTGATCACTCGGACGTGATGAACTGCCGCCAGACGGGCTTTGCCCTGCTCTCGACGGGCTCGGTTCAGGAGATCATGGACCTTGCCCCCATCGCGCATCTGGCCGCTGTGAAGGGTCGTATTCCCTTCCTGCATTTCTTCGACGGCTTCCGCACCTCGCACGAGATCAACAAGATCGAAACGATCGCGCACGAGGATATGGCCGCCCTGCTTGACCGCGAGGCTCTCGACGAGTTCCGCGCGCAGGCGCTCAATCCCGAGCATCCCCGCCTTCGTGCCACCGTGCAGAACGGCGACGTTTAGTTCCAGGTTCGCGAGGCCAACAACGGCTTTTACGATGCACTCCCCGCCATCGTCGAGGAGTATATGGACAAGATCTACGCCCTGACGGGTCGTCGCTATCATCTGTTCGATTACTACGGCGCGCCCGATGCGACCGACGTGGTCATCGCGATGGGCTCGGTCAGCGGAACGGTGCGCGAGGCGGTCGACGCCCTCAACGCCAAGGGCCGCAAGGTCGGCTTCCTTCAGGTGCATCTGTACCGTCCCTTCTCTGTCAAGCATTTCCTTGGCGCGCTGCCCGAGAGCGTGCGCCGCATTGCTGTGCTTGACCGCTGTAAGGAGATGGGCGCGGCAGGTGAGCCGCTCTATCAGGACGTTTGCACCGCGCTGTTCGGTAGCTCCGATATCACCGTTGTGGGCGGTCGCTACGGTCTGTCCTCCAAGGATACTGACCCCGCCCAGATCGTTGCGGCGTTTGACAATCTCGCCTCCGATACGCCCAAGAATTCCTTCACGGTCGGCATCGTGGACGATGTGACCCATCTGTCGCTGCCCATCACCGCCCCCGTTGCCGAGGCGGCAGACACCTATTCGTGCAAATTCTGGGGTCTTGGCTCGGACGGTACAGTCGGTGCCAACAAGAATACGGTCGAGATCATCAACAGCCACACCGACAATTACGCGCAGGCGTACTTTGAGTACGATGCCAAGAAGTCGTTCGGTGTGACCAAGTCGCATCTGCGTATCAGCCCCCGCCCCATCACCTCTTCCTACTACGTCAAGCAGGCTGATCTTGTCGCCTGCCATCACCAGAGCTACATCGGCAAGTACGATATGGCGAGCGAGCTCAAGGAGGGCGGCATCTTCCTGCTCAACTGCACCTGGGACGCTGCCGCGCTGGACGCGCATCTGCCCGCCGATATGAAGCGCACGCTTGCCGCCAAGAAGGCTCGCTTGTACGTGATCAACGCGACCGACATTGCCGCCCGTCTGGGACTTGGCAACCACACCAACACGGTGCTTCAGGCCGCATTCTTCCACATTTCGTCCGTTCTCCCCGGTGACACCGCCATCGGCTATATGAAGGATGCTGTTCGCAAGACCTTCTTTGCCAAGGGCGATGCCGTCGTGGAAAAGAACATCGCTGCCATTGATGCGGGCATCGCGGGCGCACAGCTCGTTGACATTCCCGCCGATTGGGCAACGGCACCCGACGCCCCTGCCGCAGACGAC
>JAGBTR010000244.1 GCA_017631215.1 Clostridia bacterium
TCTGCCACGGGCTCCTCTGCTACGGGTTCCTCGACCGCAGGTTCCTCGACCACGGGCTCTTCTGCCACGGGCTCTTCTGCCACGGGCTCCTCGACCGCAGGCTCCTCAACTACGGGCGTCTCCGCCACGGGCTTCGGGGGCTCGTTCGTCGAGAACAGCGACATAAAATCAAAGTCGTTGTCAAGGATGTTGTCCGCGGCGGGCTCGGGCTGGGGCTCGGTTGCCGTGACGTCATCCTCCGTCTCCTCGACCGTAGCCTCGGCAAAGGTCTCCGTCTGCTCGTTGTCCTCCTCGTCCTGCGCGATCTGCTGTGCAACGGCAGCGGCAACAGCGGCGGGGGGCGTCAGATCAAAGACGGGCTCGTCATCGTCCTCATCATCTTGCGAGACCTGCTTGGCGGCTCGCTCGGCAGCGGCGCGCTCTGCAGCCTCCTTCTTTGCGGCGGCCTTTTCAGCGGCCAGCTTTTCAGCGGCGGCCTTCTTCTCGGCCTTGACCTCCTTCTTGACCGCCTGGGCGGCCTCGTAGGCGCGACGGTTCTGATTGGCTACGTAAGCCATCATAAAGCGGAGCTCAGCCATCAGATAGGCAAACACCGAAAGCGAGGGCGCAAGCCACAGCGGCTTACCCTCCAGAATGATGCTGCAGATCAAGCTGAGCAACAGCACGATGACCAGCTCGCAGATCAGCACCACGGCGTTATTCTTGAGATATTTGAGCGCGTAGTTTTCTTTTTTGTCCATATCGGCTCTCCTTGACTCGTGTATTCTATGCTATCATTGTATCAAATTTCGCAAGGATTTGCAAGGGGTTTGCGAAATTATTTCGCCGTATTCTTATCATCCGCACCGTTTACGTCGCTCGCCTTTTGCAAAAAAGCGCGAAGCTCGTCGGATTTGGGATTTCCGATAACGTCCTCGGCAGGTCCCTCCTCGACGATGACGCCGTGCGCCATAAAGATGACGCGATCAGCCACGCGACGGGCGAACTCCATCTCGTGCGTGACAACGATCATGGTGCGTCCCTCGTCCTTGAGCGAGCGGATGACACGAAGCACCTCGCCTGTCAGCTCGGGGTCGAGCGCCGAGGTCGGCTCGTCAAAGCACAGAAGCGCGGGCTTGAGCGCCAGCGCGCGCGCAATGGCGACACGCTGCTGCTGACCGCCCGAGAGCTGGCAGGGGTAATAGTCGCGGCGATCGGAAAGACCTACGCGCTCGAGCAGCAGCTCGGCCTCCTGCGTGATGGCCGCCAGCCGCTCTGCCTTTTCCTGCGCGGGGACGGTCTTATTTTTGATCGCCTCACCCAGCGCCAGCCGCGGTGCGAGCGTGATGTTGTCAATGGCGGTATACTGGGGGAACAGATTGAACGACTGGAAGATCAAGCCGAGGTTGAGCCGCTTTTTGCGGATGTCCTCCTCGCTGTGGCGTCCCGTATCCGCCGCGTCGTAAATGACCTCGTCCGCGACCGTGATCGAGCCGCCGTCTGCCCGCTCGAGCAGATTCAAGCAGCGCAGCAGCGTCGTTTTACCGCTGCCCGACGAGCCGATGATGGCAACGACCTCGCCCTGCTTGAGCGAAAAGTTGATGCCCGAGAGCACCTCGGTCTTGCCAAAGCTTTTTGTGATGTTTTTTACTTCAAGTACCGACATATCCACACCTCACGCCTTGAAATAGTCGAGCTTCTTCTCGATCCAACCAAACAGAATGGTCAGAATACCCACAAAGAGCAGATAGAAGACACCCGTATAGAACAGCGGCCAGATGAGCGAGCGGCTCATCAGCTCCTCCGCCGCCATAATGATCTCGACCACGATGATGACACGCGCGAGTGCCGTGTCCTTGACCAGCGTGATGACCTCGTTGGACATCGGCGGCACAATGCGCTTGACCACCTGCAAAAGCACGACCTTGAAGAAGATCTGCGATTTGCTCATACCCAGCACCTGACCCGCCTCGTACTGACCGCGCGAGATGCTCTCGATGCCGCCGCGGTAGATCTCGGAGAAGTAGCAGGCGTAGTTGATGACAAAGGCGACGAGCGCCGCCAAAAAGCGCGAGTTGATGGGCATACCGAACAGCTCGGTCGGCCATTGCAGGTCGAACAGCATACCCGGCACGTAGAACACGAGAAACAGCTGCAGCATCAGCGGCACGCCGCGAATGATCCAAACGAAGGTGCGCGTGACGTATTTGAGGGGCTTAAAGCGGCTCATCGATCCAAAGGCGATCACAAGGCCGAGCGGGAGCGCGAACACAAGCGTCAGCGCAAACAGCAAAAGCGTCACCTCAAAGCCCTCAAGCAGCTTGAGCGTGACGTCAAGGAAGCCCGTTCCTCCTCTTGCCGCGGTCAAAATTCCTAATACCATAATGTAGTTTCCTTTATCGGAGATCGTTTTTTTCACAAACCGAGGGAGTTGAGTCGTATGGCTCAACCCCCACGGTCAAATATTCATTCAGATCAGTTGAAGTCGGTGATGACGTAGTTGGAAAGACCGTACTTCTCTGCCAGCGCTGCCAGCGTACCGTCCTCTGCCAGCTCCTTGATGGCGGCGTTGACCTTGGCGGTCAACTCGCTGTCCTTCTTGAAGCCAACGGCGTACTGCTCAGACTCGATGGAGACCTGATCGGCGATGGCGAGCGATGCGAAGTCGCCCTGACCGATGATGGCGCCTGCCATGGTCTTATCGATGACGACGAAATCAACGTTGCCCGACAGCAGCTCGGTCAGCGTATCCATCTGAGCGGTCACACCAACGTAGGTGCCTGCATCGGTTGCAAGCTCCTTAGCCTTGCCCTCACCTGCCGAACCGTTCTCGGCGGCGACTCTCTTGCCGGCCAGTGCAGCCGCGCTGTTGAGTGCCTCGAGGTCAGCAGCCTTGACGACTGCGCACTGCTCGTTGTTCATATAAGCGACCGAGAAGTCGACCTTCTCGCTTCTCTGGACACCGTCGTCGCTATCAGCGCAGTTCCAGGTGAAGCCGTTCCAGATGCAATCGATGTTGCCCGAGTTGACCTCCATATACTTGCTGCCCCAGTCGATGAGCTGGAACTTGGGGGTCATACCCAGCTTTTCGCAAACAGCCTCAGCCAGCTCGGTGTCGAAGCCGATCAGCTTGCCGTTCTCTTCGTAGTTCATCGGTGCGTAATCGGTATAACCGATCACCAGCTCGCCGCCGCTCTGCTTGCAGGAAGCAAAGCACACTGCCATCGTAGCCACCATCAATGCGGCAAGAACAATTGTCAAAACTCTTTTCATAATAAAAAACCTTTCTGTGTCACAGCACATTTGATATCGGTAACGCTTTATCGCTTTACCTTGCTAAAGTGTCAATATTATATCGCATTTTGCGGGGTTTGTCAATGTGCGAATGTTACAAAATATTTTGTTGCGGTTGTGGTTTTATTGGTTGAGATGTACAACACCAACAAAAACGGCGGTGATTCTTGCGGTTGCGTTTTGTTTGGGGGGCGAGGGGGGATCATTATGCCCTACGACTTCTTCCCTTTTCGCTCACACTGCCCCCCCGGCGTTGCCGAGCTGCGCGCGTTCGCGGTTGCGCTGAGGTCGTCTCTTCAGCCAAAAGCCGCGCCGGGAAATCCAAAGATTCCCCTCCTACTTCGGCGCATCTCTGCCCCTCTGTCGTTTTCCAAAACGGATTCAGCCCTACTTCCCCAATTTTGTTATGGTGGCGGCGGGGTCGCCCGAGGTTGGGTATTGATCACCGCGAGCGCCGCGCAACAAAAAAACGGCTCGCCACACGGCAAGCCATCTTTTTTATATATGAAAGTTTTTTGGAAGGGGGTCAGGGGGGACTTTGAAAAATTCCCAATGGGAATTTTTGCGAATTGGCGTTTACGCCAATTCTGTTTTCCAAAAAAGGTTCCCCCTCGTACCCTCGTACTCCCCGTCCTCTCTTACAGCACCTTAGCCAAGAATTCCTTGGTTCTGGGCTGCTGGGGATTGTTGAAAAACTCCTCGGGCGTGCCCTGCTCAAGGATGTGACCCTGGTCGATGAACAGAATGCGGTCAGCGACCTCGCGGGCAAAGCCCATCTCGTGGGTGACGACGACCATCGTCATATTGTCCTTGGCGAGCTCCTTCATAACATCCAGCACCTCGCCGACCATTTCGGGGTCAAGCGCCGAGGTGGGCTCGTCGAACAGCATGATCTCGGGATTCATCGCCAGCGCGCGAACGATGGCGATTCTCTGCTTCTGACCGCCCGAAAGCTGGCTGGGGTAGGCCTCCGCCTTTTCCTCCAGACCAATGCGGCGCAGAAGTCTCATTGCATTCTCCTCGGCCTCCTCGGGCGTCTGGAGCTTGAGCGTCACGGGCGCGAAGGTGATGTTCTTCAGGACGGTAAAATGCGGAAAAAGGTTAAAGTGCTGGAACACCATACCCATCTTGGCACGAACCTTGTCCAGATCGACACCCTTGGCGGTGATGTCCTCGCCGTTCACCAGAATCTGTCCCGAGGTGGGCGTCTCCAGCATATTCAGACAGCGAAGGAAGGTACTTTTGCCACCGCCCGACGGGCCGATGACGACCACCTGCTCACCGCGGCGAATGGTGCAGTCGATACCGTCAAGCACCATCTTGCCCTTGACAAAGCTCTTGTGCAGATCGCGCGTTTCAATAATGACATCGCTCGGCGCGACGGTCTCATTCGTTTGCATCGTTTCAAGTTCTGTCACTTTTTGCCAACCTCTTTTCCAGTTTCGTTACAAAGTAATTCAGGATGCAGACCACGCCCAGATACACCAGCGCGATGGCGATGTAGGGGAAGTAGGGGTCTGCCGTACGCGAGATGACGCGCTGTGCCGCCTTGGTCAGGTCGATGACGCCGAGGAAGCCGATGACGGACGTCTCCTTGAGCAGCGAGATGAACTCGTTACCGATGGCGGGGAGCACGTTCTTGATGGCCTGGGGCAGCACGATGGAGCGCATAGTCACGCCGTGCGAGAGTCCCAGCGAGCGACCTGCCTCGGTCTGACCGATGTCGACCGCGTTGATGCCCGCACGCATGATCTCCGCCACGTAAGCGCCCGAGTTGATACCAAAGCCGATGATACCGACGAGCACGGGGCGGGTCGAGTTGGCGAACACGATGAAGTACATGATCAGCAGCTGAACGACGACGGGCGTACCGCGGATGATGGTGGTGTACGCCTCGCAGATGGCGTTGAGCAGCTTCAGTTTGCCCGACTGCTTATGTACCGTTTTGACCATAGCGATCAGCGCACCGATCGCAACGCCGAGAATCGTCGCGCACAGCGCGATGATCAGCGTATTCTTCAGACCGTCGAGGAACATCATATAGCGCGCCTCGCGGATGAAGGTCTTATCAAAGGCGGTGGCGAGATAGTCGCCTACACCCTTGAAGAAATCAATGATTGCATTCATTGGAGCGTGTATTTCCTTTCCGTTTCACTCATTCAAAAAACAGGCAACGGGAGGGGCAGACGTGCTGTCCCTCCCATATATCCGTTGTACGTCTTACTCCTCGATGGTGGAGTAGAGATCGTTGTACTGCTGCTCCCAAGCGGCGATCGAGCCGTCTGCGAGAAGCTCCTTGAGAACCTCGTCGATGACTGCGAGCAGCGTCTCGTTGCCCTTACCGACGCAAACACCGTACTCCTCGACCTCTGCGGCATCCGAGCCGTCAGCCTTGACGAACTTTGCGGTCTGGTATGCGCCGTTGCTGGAAGCAACGATGACCTGTGCGGTCAGCTTATCGGTCACGACAGCGTCGACCTTAGCGCCCAGTGCGGCAGCAGCCAGCGCGGGAGCGTCGAAGGGGGTCAGCGTCGCGCCGGCCAGCGTGCCGTCCGCGATCAGACCGTCGACCAGGAAGTCAGAGGTGGTACCCTGCTGAACGCCGATGGTCTTGCCTGCCAGATCCTCAACGGTGGGGATCGCAGCGTCTGCCGTCACGATAACGTACTGCTCGGTGGAAGCGTAGGGGATGGAGAAGGAGACCTCCTCGGCACGCTCTGCCGTGATGGTCATACCTGCGGCACCTGCGTCAGCCTTGCCGCCCTTAACTGCGCCCGTGATGGAGTCGAAGTTCACGTCCTCGACGACCAGCTCAACGCCCAGCTTCTCAGCGACCTTCTTCATGATCTCGATATCAACGCCGACGATCTCGTTCTCATAAACGAACTCGTAAGGAGCGAAGCCTGCCTCGGTGTAGATAACCAGCTGGCCGTTTTCCTTGATCTGGTCAACGGTGTTGTACTTGGGACCGCAAGCGGTCAGCGAGAGTGCCATCACCAGCATCACAGCGGCGAGCACAAGGGTCAAAATCTTCTTTTTCATGGTTGTTGTTTCCTTTCTGAACTTGAACACGAGCACCGTGTTCTTTGATGATGGCAAGATTATACCACCACGAAAACAGTTTGTCAATACCTTTTTGAAAAAAAATTCAATTTTTTCTTTATTTTTTTGATTTTATCCCATTTTGCTCTTTATTTTTGCATATTTATGCATAAAACGAGGTTTTTTGGTGAATATTCTCGATTTTTCGGCTGAAAATTCGCACGGTGCGACAGCAAAACGATTGACGGCGCGGCTCGGATGTGGTAAAATATAGGAAGAATGATCAAGAGGAGGGCGAATATGCTCCACACGACCTTATGCTATATTGAGCGCGACGGGTGCTATCTGATGATGCACCGCATTCGCAAGCAAAACGACGTCAACCGCGACAAATGGATCGGCATCGGCGGCAAATTCGAAGCGGGCGAGAGTCCCGAGGATTGCGTGCTGCGCGAGGCGCGCGAGGAGACGGGGCTTGTGCTGACCGATTTCCGCTACCGCGGCATCGTGACCTTCGTGCTGGAGGGCGAGACGGAATATATGCATCTGTTCGACGCGCACGGCTTCGAAGGGGCGTTGCGGACGGATTGCGACGAGGGCGTGCTCGAGTGGATCGCCAAGCAAGACCTGCTCGCGCTGCCGATGTGGGAGGGTGACCGCATCTTCCTGCGCCTGCTCGACACCGATCGCCCCTTCTTCTCGCTCAAGCTCGTTTACAATAAGGAAGGAAAGCTGCTCGAGGCGGTACTGGACGGAAAGCCGTTACCGCTTTGAGAAAGGCAACAAAAAAAGGCACGGGCAAGCCACGCGCCTTTTTTCTTCTCATATGGGTTTGCACCGCGCCGTTGCGACTTGCCCGTCTGTCGGTCAAAGAAACAGACGCGCAGAGGCACAGCGCGGCGTTCCCGCGTGCTCGGCTCGCCCGACACTCGGCATTGCTTACCCGACGCCCTGACCTCGCACACGCGCCTGCATCGCATCGGTTCGCAGCTCCGACGGAACAAGGCGCACGCGTTCGATCAAGCGCGTAGCCTCGGGAAGCATTCTCCAAGTCCGAAAGCGCACGTCACACGCGAAAAACACAAAGGGAACGAAGCCCGATCGCTCGGTACTTCTTCCATATATAATCATATCTGTGTGAACTCAAAAAGAACGATTTATGAACAAACGGTTACATTGAGTCAAAGCGGCAAAAAACGAGCCGCCGCGCACACTTTTTCGTGGGCGAGCCTTGACATTCCGAGCAAAAAGGGCTAAAATAATAGAATAAGGAATAGTTTATAAGGAGACTTTGTAAAATGGCAAACAATTGTGTTATCTGTGGGAAATATTCCGGAACATATATATTCTGCAAAGAATGCAACGAATTAAAGAAAAACGGCAAGATTGAAAAGTGTGAGGAATGTGGTATTTGGCACAAGATCGGGGAGCCGTGCGAATGTAAACGCCCCTCTAAATTTCTCAGCTTTGTCAAAGATTTGATCTTCAACAAAAACGACGAAGAAATCGAGGAAGCAGAAGAGATCGACGATGATGAAATGGACGATACCATTTGTCTAATTTGTGAAACGCCATCAAACGGATATCTTTTCTGCAAAAATTGCTATCGCAAGTATAGAAAAAAGACCATTCTTTTAAGCATTACAAATTGCAAAAAATTTGACCTGCTCAAAGAAAGCTACACAGATACGTATTCTTATACCTGCGGTGACGGTCATATCGTTAAAAGCAAGTCGGAAAAAGCTATCGATAATTACCTATTTGACCATAGAATACCTCACGTTTACGAAAAAGAAATTCGTATCGACAGCGAAACGATTATTCACCCCGATTTCTATTTACCCGATCTGGACGTCTATATCGAGCATTGGGGATATGGCAAAGAAAACGCTCTTTATACCAAACAAAAAGAATGGAAGCTTGATTTCTATCGTAAGAACGGCTTCACATTGATCTGCACTTATGAAAAAAGCGATGGTACAAATATTGAAAGCGCCCTCGAGATGAAGCTTCGCACCTTCAAAAAAGGGCAAATCAATTTCGAAGAATAAGGAATGTATGAATCCCTGCCCTTACGGCAGAACAAGGAAAGGAAGGTCACCATTTATGACGAAGATCGATATTTTTTCAGGATTTCTCGGCGCGGGTAAGACCACGCTGATCAAAAAGCTGCTCGCCGAGGCGTATCGCGGCGAAAAGGTCGTGCTGATCGAGAACGAGTTCGGTCAGATCGGCATCGATTCGGGCTTTCTCAAGGAGAGCGGCGTGCAGATCACCGAGATGAATCAGGGCTGCATCTGCTGCTCGCTCGTCGGCGATTTCGGCAAGGCACTGCATCAGGTGCTGACCGACTTCACCCCCGACCGCATCCTCATCGAGCCGTCGGGCGTGGGCAAGCTGTCCGACGTCATCCGCGCGGTCAAGGACGTGACCGAGGACGGCGCGGCTACGCTCAACAGCGCGACCGTCGTCGTCGACGCGGGCAAGTGCAAGCTGTATATGCGCAACTTCGGTGAGTTCTTCAACGATCAGGTTGAGAGCGCGCGTTGCATCGTGCTCAGCCACACCGACAATATCCCCGAGGACAAGCTGACCGCCGCCGTCGCGCTGCTGCGCGAGCATAACGAGAGCGCAACCGTCGTCACGACGCCGTGGTCGGTCTTGGACGGCGCACAGCTCGTTGCTGCGATGGAGCAGACCGCGACCCTCCAGACCGCACTGGAGGAGATAGAGGAGGAGCATAAGCACCACCATCA
>JAGBTR010000245.1 GCA_017631215.1 Clostridia bacterium
AACGCGCAAGAAATGCGTTGCGGATGTGGTTGATCTTGAGCGCAGTGGGCAGCGTGCCCATACCCGAGCCTCGCAGATAGACCTCGATGACGTCCAGCCGCGGCTGAAGCCCGAGGTCGGGATGCGACCGCAGATAGGCCTGGGCCGCCAGCGTGACGTTGTGCTGTTTTTGCCGACCGACCGCGTGGGCGGGTCGACCGTAGGTCAGCGAGTCGGGGGTGGTGCAGGAGCGCGTCTTGACCTCGACGAAGATGATGAAGGCCTCGTCCTTGGCGATGATGTCGATCTCCTGACGGCTGCTGCGAAAATTTCGCTCAATCACAGTATATCCGTGATCCTCCAAAAATTGAACGGCAATCTGCTCGCCCGCCATACCGACGGCGCTCTTTTGCGTTTTCGGTGCTGCCTTGGGCGTGTTCATTGACCGCCCTCCGCGTGCTTATATTCGAGTATGTAGGAGGGAAGACCGTCCCGCGATCCCGTGAGATCGGGCTTGCGGTCTTGGGGGAGGCCCCACGCATCGCGCTGCTTGATGGCGGCGATCGCCTCGGCGGATGCCTCGGTTGCCGCATCGTCGGCATCGGGATGGAGAAAACGGATGAAGCGAGCGCGGTGGATAGGCGACGGACCGTGCGTGCGGAGCGCGTCCATATGCACCTTGGTGCCATAGCCCTTGTGCCCCTTGATGCCGTACTGCGGATATTGCTCGTCCAGCGCGATGCACGTTCTGTCTCGCGTGACCTTGGCAAGAATGGAGGCCGCGGCAATGCTCGGCACAAGCGCGTCTCCGTGGATGACGGCGCGGGCAGGGAGCTGAAAATCACGCTCGACGTTGCCGTCGATCAGTGCCGCGTCGGGGGCAGGGTACAGCCCGTCGATGGCGCGGCGCATCGCCAGGAGCGATGCCTCCAGAATGTTGACGCGGTCGATCTCCTCGACCGTAGCCTCGGCAATGCAGTAGGTCAGCGCGACCTCGCGGATCTCGTCAAACAGCTTGTCTCTCTTTTTGGGCGTCAGCTTTTTGGAGTCGTTCAGCCCCGCAATCTCCGCGCCCTCGGGCAGAATGCAGGCGGCGGCCACGACCGAGCCGCAAAGGGGACCGCGCCCCGCCTCGTCTGCGCCGCAGAGCAGCGTCAGACCCAGCGCATTCAGCTCGGTCAGCTCTCGGATGGGCTCATTCACGGTCGGCATCCTCCTTGGTGGGAAGAATGTCCAGCGTCATACGGCCGATCTTGGCCGATCGGAATTCCTCAAGCAGCATATTGGCGGTGCGCTCGGTGTTGACCTCGCCGCCCGACACGAGAAAGCCGCGCTTGCGACCGATGGCCTCGAGCAGCTCGAATTCGCCGTATTCGTCAAGCGCCGCCGCCTCCTTTTCGATGGGATAGCGGGCGAGCAGCAGCTCGGGGTACAGACGGCGCAGGCGTCCGCACAGCTTCATTGCGATCTCCTCGGTGTCCAGAATCGCGTCCTTGATCGCACCCGTTACGGCGAGGTTTTCACCCACGATGCGATCCTCGAATTTGGGCCAGAGAAGACCGGGCATATCCATCAGATCGATGCCGATGGATGTCGAGTACCACGCCTTGTCGACGGTTACGCCGGGGCGGTTTTCCACCTTGGCGCGCTTGGTGCCGACCAGACGGTTGATGAGCGTGGATTTTCCCACGTTGGGAATGCCGAGGATCATAGCGCGCAGCTTGCGACCCGCCATTCCGCGGCTCTCGTAACGCTCGAGCTTGTCCTTGAGAATGGTCTGCACCGTCGGCAGAATGCTTTTGAGTCCCTCGCCCGTAATGCAATCAATGGGCAAGCAGATGGTACTGTCCGAGCGGTAATGCTCCGCCCAGCGGCGCGTCTGCGTCGGGTCGGCCAGCGCGGCCTTGTTGAGCAGCACCAGCGTGGGCTTGCCGTTTGTCAATCTCGACAGCTCGGGATTGCGCGAGCTGTAAGGGATGCGCGCGTCCAGCACCTCGATGATAAGGTCTACGTTTTTCAGATTTTCGGTGATCAGACGGCGCGTTTTGGCCATATGACCGGGAAACCATTGGATCTGTGTGGATGGCATAGGATGTTGTTCCTTTTCTGTAGATTAGTTGTCCTTGTCGAAGACGGTCAAGGGGGAAATGCGTAAAACGGCGCGTCCCAGCAGACGACGCTCATCGACAAAGCCGATGGCCGTTGTGCGGCTGTCGGAGGAATCGTTGCGGTTGTCGCCCATCACGAACAGATGTCCCGCGGGCACGGTCGCCTCAAAGATGCGGTGGCGCGTACCGTCCGCCATTTCGACGAACGAGGTGTGATGCTGGGCAAAGATCTCGTAGCGACCGCTGTAGATGAGCTGAATGTAGTCCTCTGTCAGCGCGACGCCGTCGACGGTCACGATACCGTCGGTGAAGTCGATGTGTACGGTCTGCCCCTCAGTGGCGATCACGCGCTTGACCATAGGCTCGTTGAAGGCGGCTACTGTGTCGCTGGTCTGATGGAAAATGACGATGTCACCCTGGCGCGGCGTGTAACCGATGCCCGAGACGATCAGCACCTGACCGTCGCTGAGCGTCGGCATCATTGAGCCGCCCGATACGCGACAGATGCGCAGACCGAAGGAAAAGACGAGCAGAATGGCGCATAGGCAGAGAACGAACATCTCCAGATATTCCAGCACGTTCAGATACCCCTTGTGCTGCTTGGAACGCTTTACAGCGTCGACCTTGGGGTGATTCATACGATCCGCTCCTCCCATCTGTGCAAAAATAAATATACATTTATATTATATCATAGATTTTATCAAGTTACAAGAATTTTCACAAGAAAAAAAGCACAAAAAAGACACAAAAAATCAATCGAGAGCATTGCAATCCTTGTGATAATGTGTTAAACTATAATCAATCAAGGATTTGGCAAAGGAGTTGTGTATGAAAGAAAAAGCTCAGGTGTCCCGCAAGCGTGTCGTTACGGTGGGACTTGTCGTGTGCGCCGTTATCGTTGTGCTGTCGCTGTTGACCGCCACACTCGATCCCGATCAGCTGGTCAAGTCGTGGTTCGGGCGTGGAGAGGAGGCGGAGGGAGCATTCGATTTTTATCCGATCGACGACTACCTCAGTGCCCGCACGCGAGACGAATACGCACAGCTGGATTCCCGCGTACATATCAGCGATCCCTCGACGGGTGCAACTTATTCGCTCGAGCAGGAGGATCTTGCTACTGCTGAGCCGTATGCACGGTTCTTCTATTATTATTTTGATACCGTCATCTCGGGAGATAACGAGCATTACGCGACCTATTTCAGTGACGATTATCTCGCCGCGGTCGAGCTGCCCGAGGATTTTACCCCTCAGATGGTGTACGATATCCGCGTTACCTCTTATCAGGCGGATACCGAGCGGGGAAGTGCGTATTTGGTGGACTATAAGATCCTGCGCAACAATGGCACCTTCCGCGCCGATGTGGGCAGTAACGCCTCGCGCACGCTGGTGATTTATCTGGTCGAGACGGGCGGCGAGCTGTATATCAATGAGATCATCCCGTTCACGCAATATTGATAACCGAACAATAACAAAAACATTTTTTAATTTTCAAATATTTTCTTACGAAATCTATTGACAATCACGCGACCGCGTGATATAATTATGTCAAGATGAGCAATCGATCATCCAAAACATAACAAAGGAGGTATTGCAAATGCCCGAAATGATGCCGTACGTGTGGCTGGGTGTGGTCTTGCTGGCACTTGTCACAGAGGCAGCAACGGCGGGGCTGGTGTCGATCTGGTTTATCCCGGGTGCGCTGGTGGCACTCGCGCTTTCGCTGTTTGAAATCTCCGTGATCTGGCAGGCCTGCGCGTTTGTCGTGCTGTCGCTTGTCGCGCTGATCTTTGGCAGGCGGTTCATTCATCCTCGCGGAAAGATCGAAAAAACCAACACCGATGCCCTCATCGGTCAGACCGCCGTCATCACCGAGCCGGTGTGCAACGTCGAGGGACGGGGCGCGGCCAAGGTGGACGGTAAGATCTGGTCGGCACGCACCGAGACCGAGGGGGATACCCTTGAGGTCGGTGAGCAGGTCGAGATCGTTGACATCCGCGGCGTGAGACTCATCTGTCGCAAGAAGTCGTAAACCCTAATTTGTACATCATTTTAAGGAGGATTTTATTATGCCTTACGTAATTATTGCTTTGGTCGCGGTGCTGTTTCTGCTGATCATCACCAACATCCACATCGTGCCGCAGGCGCAGGCGATGGTGATCGAGCGTCTGGGTGCCTACCACGCGACCTGGACGACGGGTCTGCACTTCAAGCTGCCCTTTATCGATCGTATTGCCAAGCGCATCAACCTGATGGAGCAGGTCGCGGATTTCCCGCCCCAGCCCGTTATCACCAAGGATAACGTCCGTATGCAGATCGACAGCGTCGTCTTCTTCCAGATCACCGACTGCAAGCTGTACGCTTACGGTCACACCACGCCTATGGCCGCTATTGAGAATCTGACGGC
>JAGBTR010000246.1 GCA_017631215.1 Clostridia bacterium
CATACACGTCCATCGCCTCAAGTGCCTTGTCACGGGCGGCGGAGCAGAGCGCCGTGGTCGCGCTGTTGTCCAAATAAATGTGTTGCATAAAAAGATCCTATCTGTCAATTGCCGCGGAAATCGAAGGCGGCAAGCATCGTTTCGTAATCAGAGTAATGCGTATCAAAGACCTCGGGGAGGGCGGTGTAGGTGACCGTGTAGACCATACCGCGGTAGGACGCGACCGTCTGGGCGAAGCGGAATGCCGTGCCGTCCACGGTGGCGGTGTAGATATAGGTGTTGGCGGGACGGGTGTCCAGCGTGGTCGCCGTCGTCGAGACAAGCGTGTAGTCATCCATCGCGCGGGCGTACTCGGCCTCGCACAGCGCCCAGTATTCCTCGGCGCTCATACGGTCGACCTCGGGCATATAGACGGTGACGTTGACGTTTGAGCGGTCATCCTCGGAGAAATAGACCGACGAGGTGGGCAGCGCAGTGTCGAGCACCCAGCCCTCGGGGGCGTAGAAGCGGTAGGCGACGTCGTCGTTGGAGGCGAGCTTCATACCCGCAGGCGCGTCGGCATCGGTGTCGACCGTATGGACGGGCTTTTCGGGGGCGTAGGGCTCGTCCTTGAAGAGGAAGGATGCCGCCACGCTGTCATAGACGGGCAGATAGCCCTCAAACAGATCGAACTGCGCCGCATAGGTCAGCACGTAGGCGCGGTCGCCCACCACGCAGACCAGCTCGCGCGTGCGATAGGTGATCAGATCACGCGTGGCCGAGTATTCGATCATCACGGCCGCCTTGCCGTCCAGCACCGTGTCCGAGGTGGCAAAGGTCAGCCCCTCGTCGGGGTAAGCGGCGGCGATCTCGGTCGCCATATAATGCTCGGCGTACGCCTTGGCATCGAGCGCGTCGGCGTTGTCGTATTCGTGGGCAAAAATGATCGCGCGATTCTGCGCCGAGGCGTAAGCGCCCGAGATGCCCATCTCGGTCATCAGATTCCAGTCGATCGGGGCAAACAGACGGTAGTAGGCGCCCTCGACCGTGGCGTACTGCATATTTTCGGGCAGATCCTCGTCGGTATCGCGGCAAGCGACCAGCGACAGCGCGAGCATCAGGACGAGCAAAAGCAGGCAAAGTGTGCGGATTGCGATGGATTTCATTCGATCATACCTTCCGTGTGTTTTGATAGCGGTACAAGCAGCATACCGCAAAGCGCTTGGAGTCAGCGCCGCTTATTGGTTCTCCTCGATGAAGCGGTCAGCGGCGGCGAGAATGCCGATCTTGGCGCTCTCATAGGTCAGACCGCCCTGATAGTAGGCGGTGTAGGGAGGACGGAGCGGACCGTCCGCGCTGATCTCGATGGACGAGCCCTGCGTGAACGCGCCGGCGGCCATAATGACCTTGCTGGTGTAGCCGGGCATATCCCACGGCTCGGGCGTGACGAACGAGTCGACGGGTGAGCCTGCCTGAATGCCGCGGCAGAAGGCGCAAAGACCCTCGGCCGAGCCCGTGATGACGGTCTGGATGATATCCGAGCGGACGTCGCACCAGCGCGGCTCGACGGCGCAGCCCAGCTGCTCGAACAGATACGCCACCAGATGCGCGCTCTTGAGTGCCTGCGCGACGGTGTGGGGGGCGTAGAACAGACCCTTGTACATACTCTTATTCTGTCCCATCGAGGCGCCGACCTCAGCGCCGCAGCCCACCGAGGTGAGGCGGTAGGAGGCCAGCTCGACGGCCTTTTTCGTGCCTGCGATGTAGCCGCCCGTCTCGGCGATACCGCCGCCGGGGTTCTTGATGAGCGAGCCGATGATCATATCGGCGCCCACAGCCGTCGGCTCGATGTCCTCGACGAACTCGCCGTAGCAGTTGTCGACGCCGACGTAGGAGTCGGGCGAGATGTCCTTGACGAAGGTGCAAAGCTCGCCGATCTCGCGCACGGTCAGCGTGCGGCGGTTGAGATAGCCCTTGGAGCGCTGGACGAAGACGACCTTGACGCGCGGTGCGTTGTCGCGCAGGGCTTGTCCGATGGCATCGTAGTCAAACTGTCCCTTGTCGTTGAGCTCGATCTGGGCGTAGTCCACGCCGTAGTCGGCAAGCGAGCCGTTGCCCGCCTCGCCTGCGATGCCGATGACCTCCTCGAGCGTGTCGTAGGGCTTGCCCGCGACGGACAGCATCAGGTCACCCGGTCGGAGCAGACCGAACAGTCCAATGGTCAGCGCGTGCGTGCCGCTGACGATCTGCTGACGGACGAAGGCGGACTCCGCCCCCATCACCTGCGCCCAGATGGCGTCGAGGGTGTCGCGACCGCGGTCGTCGTAGCCGTAGCCCGACGTCGAGCCGAACATACTGTCGGATACGCGGAAGTCGCGGAAGGCGTCCATCACGCGCTGCATATTGTCAAATGCGATGCGGTCGATGCGCTCAAAGTGGGGCGCGAGGTCCTTTTCAGCCTGGGCGGCAAGGGCGAGAATTTTTTCAGAGTATTGCATAGCGGTGTCCTTTCTTTATCTTGGAGATGGGCTGTTGTCAGCCCGCATTTTTGTGGTTGGTGTTTTTTCAGAGACCTTGCATCATCTCGCCCAGTGCTTGGGCGGAGGCGCGGATGGCGGCGCGACCCGAGACCTCGTGGTAGAAGGCGGTCTCGGCCTGACCGACGTAGGGGTTGAGCCAGATGTGACCGATGCCGAAGGCAAGCGTCGAGAGGATGGACCAGCCGATGAAGCTGAACTGGAGGCAGAAGAGTCTCCACTTGTTGCCCTTCATCATACGACCCGACTCACGCAGGATGTCCATGATGTCCATATTGGGGTTTTCTGCCATAATGTAGTTGACCATCGAATAGCGGTAGATGGCGATGATACCGGGAATGATGAACAGCAAAAAGCCCAGGGTAATGAGGATGGACGTGATGATGTGGACGATCAACGCCTTGAAGAAGACGCGACCAAATCCCCAGAAGATGGTCTCCACACGCGCTCCTGCACCGTCGTGCAGATCCAATCGGAAGCGGCAAAGACCGACCGACATACAAGCGCCCACAAAGGCCAGCGCGATCGCAATGAGGATGCCCAAGACAATAAACGGCCATAGGATGAGCAGCATCGTGCGTGCGAAAAGGAGGAGATCGTCCAGCATCGGCAAGAGCGTCTGCTCGATCCACTGCTCCATTTCCTGGGGGGATTCGAATTGAACGTCAATGCTGCTTGGGATGGTGGGCACGTCGTCCGTCAGCAGCGAGCCGAGCCAAGCCTCCAGCTCCTCAACGGTCGTGATATCGACGTCATCGTCGCCAAGATCCAGGTTAAAATCAACGGTTGGTGCGCCCGATACGCTCGCACCGAGCATCATCGCAAGCAGCGTGGCAATGATGGCGATGATCCAGTTGCCCTTGAGCTGGGCACGGGCACGGCGGCGTATTTCTTTGGCGCGGGGAGGGGTAAAGCTTCCGGTCATAATCGTTATATCCTTTCTTTTAAAAAACCATTAGGGCAATTCGTTGACGATGCGACAAAACGTCTCACCGCGAACGGCAAAGTTGGGGAATGCGTCAAAGCTGGCGCAAGCGGGCGAGAGCAGTACGGCATCCCCTTCGTCGGCCAGCGACGAGGCCGCCTTGACCGCATCGGCAAAGTCGGGCTCGTGCACGACGGTCAAGTGCGCCTCATCGAAGGCGGGGCAGGCATCAAGCGCGGCGCGAATGGCAAGCGCGGTCGCTCCTGTCAGCACGACGGCACGGGCGCGCGCACACAGCGCCTCGGCCAGCGGCGCGAAGGGAATGTGCTTGTCGTAGCCACCGCAGATGACCACGATGGGCTGGCGCAGTGCCGACAGCGCGGCGGCGGTGCGGCTGGGCGAGGAGTCGATCGAGCTGTTGTAATAGTCGACACCGCGCAGACTGCGCACGTGCTGGAGTCGATGCTCGACGCCGCCGAATTCGGTCGCCACGCGTCGCATAGCCTCGGTCGGAACGAGCCCGTGGCACAGCGCGATGGCGGTCATCATATTTTCCAGATTATGTACACCCGGCAGGCGGATATCCGCGGCGGGCAGGATGGGCTCGCCGTGGCAGGTCACCATACCGTCGCGCAGGCAAACGGCGGTGTCCGCGCCCTCGTCGGACGAGAACAGCACCACGCGGCGGCGGGTTGCCTGCTCCTGCGCCAGACGGGCGGTATGCTCGTTTTTTGCGTTGGTGACGAGCAGAGAGCAGCGCGCGCCGTCGAAAATGCGCGTTTTTGCTCGGATATAATCGTCCATATCGGGATGCCAATCGAGGTGATTGGGCGAGAGATTGGTCAGCGCGGCGCGGTGGGGGACGACCGCATCGGGCCGGTCGTAGAGCGGAA
>JAGBTR010000247.1 GCA_017631215.1 Clostridia bacterium
GCGCGGATTGCTACACCAACGATGCCGCCAGTGCGGCAGACGCAGCGGTGGCATTCTGCCAGGCGTAAGCTTGTCGCTGTAAGGGACGCACCGACGAGGGCGTTCTGTCACAGGGAACGCATTCCGATGATGTGACCGAGATCGCGCGCGGCGCACATGCTCGGTGAATACTGATTTTGAGGAAAATCTATGAAATATGATATGAAAGAATGGATCAAGGGGCTGAAGGGGACGCAGAGCAAGCGTCCCTTGCCCATCTTGTCCTTTCCGTCCGTCAGCCTTTTGGGCGTGAGCGTGCGCGAGCTGATCTCGGACAGCACGCTGCAGGCGGAGGGTATGCGGCTCGTTGCCGCGCATACGAATGCCGCGGCGGCGGTCAGTTTGATGGATCTTTCGGTCGAGGCGGAGTGCTTCGGCGCGGAGATCTGCGTGGCCGATGACGAGGTGCCGACGGTCAAGGGAAGACTCATCCACGATATGGACGAGGCGGAGGCGCTGACCGTCCCCGCCATCGGTAGCGGTCGCACGTCGGTCTATATCGACGCCATTAAGACCGCAAGCGAGACCATCACCGACCGCCCCGTGCTGGCGGGTATGATCGGTCCCTTTTCGCTGGCGGCGCGTCTGCTCGACGTGTCCGAGATTATGATGGATTGCTATGACGATCCCGATATGGTGCATTTGGTGATGGACAAGGTCACGACCTTCCTGATCGAATACGCCAAGGCGTACCGCGCGGCGGGGGCAAACGGCATCATGCTGGCAGAGCCCGTCTCGGGGTTGCTGTCGCCTTCTCTTGAGGCAGAATTTTCTGCTCCTTACGTCAAGCGCATCGTGGATGCGGTGCAGGATGATGACTTCGTCCTGATCTACCACAACTGCGGTGACAACACGCCGAGGATGGTGGCGTCTCTGCTCACCATCGGTGCGGCGGCGTACCACTTCGGCAACGCGATCGATATGAAGGATATGCTCGACCGCTTCCCGACGGATATCCTTGTGATGGGCAACGTCGACCCTGCAGGCGTGCTTCGTATGGGCTCGCCCGACGAGGTGCGCGAGGCTACGACGGATCTGCTTCGCACGTGCGCGAGCTACCCGAATTTCCTGCTGTCGTCGGGCTGTGACATCCCCCCGATGACGCCGTGGGACAACATCCGCGCCTTCTTTGATGCGTCGGATGCCTTTTACTCTTGAAGCAGATAAATGAAGGAGACCGACGATGAAGCTGTCAAGCTATACACTGGCTCTGCTGGATGACATTGAGCGCAGGATCGACCCTGAAACGGAGGAGGACTACCGTGCGCAATGGCAGGCGTTTTGGAACGGCGAGGTGGGCGAGCCCATCTTTTGCCCGACCAGAAAAAGGACGGCGGCGCCGAGCATCGAGGTCAAGCCCATTCACATCAACGATGCCCAGCGCGACCTTGAGCTGATGCTCGACTATGAGCTGATGCTGCTCAGCCATCGGGTATCCAGCCCCACGTCCTCGCTTGGCGTCCGTGCCAATTACGGCGTGGGCATCATTCCGACGATGTTTGGCGCGGAGCTGTTCGAGATGCCGCGCGAGACGAATACGCTACCCACCTCACGCGCGTGGAACGACAGCGACAGAATCCGCGAGATGCTTGAGCGCGGGATGCCCGATCTGTATGCGGGGCTGGGCAAGAACGTTCTTGATTTTGGGGAGCTTTGCGTCGAGGTCTTTGCAGAATATCCGAGCATCCGTCGTTACGTGGATATCTTCCACCCCGACACGCAGGGTCCGCTCGATCTTGCCGAGCTTCTCTGGGGCAGCGAGATGTTTTACGAGATGTATGACGATCCCGACCTCGTCCACGCGGCGCTCCGTCTGATCACGGACACCTACAAGGCATTTATGGACAAGTGGTTTGCGACCGTACCGCCGCGCGGGGAGATTGCCTCGCATTGGGGCATTATGCACCGCGGCACGATCCTGCTTCGCCTTGACAGCGCGATGAATCTCTCGCCTGACTTCTACAATGCGTTCAGCAAGCCCTACGACAGCGAGCTTCTGGCGTATTACGGCGGTGGCTGTATGCATTTCTGCGGTCGCGGCGACCATTATATCGACTCGCTGTGCGAGATCGAGCATCTGCACGGCATCAATATGTCACAGCCCGAGCTCAACGATATGAGCAAGATCTTCGGCGCGGTGACGAGAAACGGAAAGCGCATCTTTGGCTTCCCAAGGGCTGCGCAGTACGTACATCTTCTCGGTGATAAAACGGGAGTACTGCAATGAAACAAAACACGACCAAAAGCGAGTTCTTCGAGGCGCTCGAGAGGGCCGCGCTCGACCTCGGCGCACACCGCGCGAGCGTGATCTCGGCGGATGCGATCGAGACCGACCGCGTCTTTCGCGATATGTGCGCCTCCAATGCCTGCGGTATGTACGGCAGGTGCTATATGTGTCCGCCCGACGTGGGCGAGATCGAGGTGCTGATGGGCGAGATCGGCAGATACGATCACGCGCTCGTCTACCAGACGGTGAGCGAGCTCGAGGACAGCTATGACTTTGAGGGTATGGTCGAAGCAAAAAAACGCACCCACCCCATCGCGCAGTCCTTGCGCGCGGTCTTCTCGCGCCCCGAGATCGCACGGGTGCTCCACCTTGGAGCAGGCGGCTGCGGTGTGTGCGAGACGTGCGCCAAGCGGACGGGCGAGCCGTGCCGCGCGCCCGAGATGGCGATGCCCTCGCTCGAGGCGTACGGCGTCAACGTGTCGCGGCTGGCTGCGGCGGCAGAAATGAGATACACCAACGGACAGAACACCGTCACCTATTTCGGCGCGGTGCTGTTTTGCTTGGACGGTGAGGTCAAATGAACGGAATGATCACTGTAAAGGTCAACGGTCACCCTGTGGCGGCTGTGGCAGGTATGACGCTTTCCGAGATCGTGCGGGGCGAGAAGCCCTGCGGCGGTCACGGACGGTGCGGCAAGTGTCGCGTGGTGGCAAGAGGCAAGCTCTCGCCGCCGAGCGAGGACGAGAAACGGCTCTTGTCCGAGGATGACCTTGCGCGCGGCGTGCGCCTTGCCTGCCTTGCGCGTGCGCTGGGCGATTGCGAGGTCGAACATCAAAGCGAGCTAGCCGAGACGCAGATCGTCAGCGGCGGTGCGGCAATGGAACTCGCCCGCCGACCGACCTTCTCGCGCTACGGCGTTGCCATCGATATCGGCACGACCACGCTGGCGGCGCGGCTGTATGATACCAAGGGCGCGCTGCTTGCCGAGGCGGCACGGATCAATCCGCAGGTCGAGTGCGGCGCGGACGTCGTTTCGCGCATCGAGGTCGCGCTGGCAGGCGGGGCAGAGCGGCTGGCATCGCTCATCTGCTGTGCGCTGGATGAGATGATCGCCGAGCTGGCAAGCGGTGCGGAGATCGAGGCGAGCGAGATCGAGCGCGTGGTCATCACGGGCAATACCGTGATGCTGTCGTTGCTGACGCAGGAATCGGTCGAGCCCTTTTCCCACGCACCCTTCGATGCACGGCGGTTGTTTGGTGAGGAGATGACCGCACACGCGCTGTCGCTCTCCCACCTTGCACCGCATACGCCCGTCTATCTGCCGCGCTGTATTTCGGCGTTCGTCGGTGCGGATACCACCTGCGCCATCCTTGCCACCCGCCTTTGCGAGGGCGAGGCGGCGATGCTGGCCGACATCGGCACCAACGGCGAAATGGCGCTCTGGCACGGCGGCACCCTGACCGTCTGCTCGACGGCGGCGGGACCTGCCTTTGAGGGCGTGGGCATCTCGTGCGGTATGCGCGGCGCGGTTGGTGCCATCGACCGTGTGATGGTGGTCAACGGCACGCTGCACACCCACACCATCGGCGAGCGTGCGCCCGTAGGCATCTGCGGCAGCGGTCTTTGCGACGCGGTCGCGTGTCTGCTCGACCTCGAGTGGCTCGACGAGAGCGGATATCTGGAGGACGAGCCCGTTTTGCTGAGTGGAGCGGTCTCGCTGACGCAAAAGGATATCCGTATGCTCCAGCTCGCCAAAAGCGCGATCTGCGCGGGGCTTTCGACGCTCGCGTCCCACAAGGGGCTTGCGGTGGGCGACCTCCCCGTGCTGCATATCGCGGGCGGCTTCGGTCATTATTTGAATATGCGAAGCGCGGCGCGCATCGGGCTGTTGCCTGCGGCACTGGCAGGTGTGGCACGCGCGGTCGGCAACGCGGCGCTGGATGGCGCGGCGATGCTGCTGCTCGACAAGGACAGCCGAGAGCGTGCCGAGTCGCTTGCAGAGAACGCCGAAACGCTCGAGCTGTCTACGAATGCCACTTTTGCCGAGCTTTATATCGAGGGAATGGGCTTTTGAGCGGTAAATAGTATAGATCCTATACCGTTCTCGGTATATCATAGGATCGCCCCCGACAGATCTTTGACATCTGTCGGGGGCGATCGTTTTGTACTGCGGGCTGGCATACTTGACGTAAGGCACCACGATGCGGTGCCTTTTTATTAGTGCCTTTAGGCAGTTGAGCGCGAAGCGCGAAACAGACAACCACCCGCTATGCGGGTGGGCAACAAAGGTTATACCAAAAAATCTCCTAATGTGGTACAATAAGAAGCTCAAGTCTA
>JAGBTR010000006.1 GCA_017631215.1 Clostridia bacterium
CAACGAGGGCGAATATCACAGCCGCAAGCTCATCCCCTCCTACATCGGCGGCAAGTTCGTCTGCCGCGACGACGAGACGCGCGATTTTGACGTGGCGACCGAGATGACGCAGGATCTTGATCTGTTCTGCGCGTACACCGAGCGTATGACCACCGTCCCCTCCAAGGGTCAGGATTTCCCCATCCCCGTCATCGACGACAAGAGCTTTGGCGAGCTGTATCTGCGCTGTGACCGCGGCAACCCCGCTGAGGTGTTTGACTCCATCGAGGCGCCCGTCAAGCGCAATATGCTGCGTGTCGGTGACAACAAGGACGTCTGCATCGACAATCTGTGCCTGAAGTACATCGGCGCGCACGCCGTATCGGCAGGCGGTCATTGCGTGGGTCTGCACGTGACCAACTGCGAGATCGGCTGGATCGGCGGCACCATTCAGCACTATATGGGTACCGACCCCAACTATCCGCAGGGCGTGCGCGGCAGCGTGACGCGCTACGGCAACGGCGTCGAGATCTACGGCGGCTGTGACGATTATCTGGTCAAGGACAACTACATCTACCAGTGCTACGATGCGGGCATCACGCACCAGGTCACGACCAACGGATTCAAGCGTGAGATGAAGAATATCCGCTATCTGGACAACCTTGTCGAGTACTGCGTCTATTCCATTGAATACTTCCTTGAAAAGCTGGGCGGCGACACCCAGAGCTATATGGACGACATCGTCATCGCGGGCAACATCCTGCGACACTCGGGCTACGGCTGGGGTCAGCAGCGCCACAACACGCACACGCCCGCCCACATCAAGGGCTGGAGCTACGAGAACACGGCGAGCCACTACGTCATCTATGGCAACGTCTTTGACCGCGCCGCTTACCGTATGCTGCATCTGGTCGCCAAGTATCCCGAGAGCCTGCCCGTGATGAGCGGCAACACCTACGTCCAGCAGAATGGACTGACGCTGGGTCAGTACGGCGCCAACGTCGAGGTCGAGCCTGCCGTTCTGACCTTTGACGAGCAAGCCGAGCAGACGCTCGCCGAGGTGTTCGGTGAGAAGGACGCGAAGGTGTACGTCATCGATTAAGTCATATTCATCAGCAGAGAAGCGGACAATGTCCGCTTTTTTGCTTTTGCGGCGAAAAGTTTTGTCCGCGGCTTGTAATATGACGGAAAATATGATACAATAATAAGGTATACTTGATCAAACGGAGGACACACATATGCTATCAACCGTATATTCTGCGGGGCTGTTCGGCATCGACGGCTTCCCCGTGACCGTCGAGGTCGACGCGCGCCCCAATCTGCCCTCGTTTGAGCTGGTGGGTCTTCCCGATATGGCGGTCAAGGAGGCCAAGGAGCGCGTGCGCACCGCCTGCGAGAACAGCGGTCTGCGCTTTCCCGAGACCTCGCTGATGATCAACCTCGCCCCTGCCGACCGTCGCAAGGAGGGCTCGGGCTTTGACCTTGCCATTCTAACGGGCATTTTGCACGCGGTGGGGGTCATTCGCCACACCGTGCCGCTCGAGGACAGCTGCTTTATCGGCGAGCTGTCGCTGTCGGGACGGCTGCGCGGCGTTCGCGGTGTGCTTTGTATGCGTGCCGCCGCCCGCGAGGCAGGCTTTCAAAACGTCTATGTGCCGACCGAAAACGCCGCCGAGGCGGCCGCCGTTCGCGGCATTCGCGTGTATGCGGTCGAGAGTATGACCGCACTGCTTGACCACCTCAACGGTCGCAAGCCGCTCAC
Source organism: Clostridia bacterium (assembly GCA_017631215.1). GTDB lineage: Bacteria > Bacillota > Clostridia > Oscillospirales > CAG-272 > SIG644. The sequence continues at coordinate 1,742 of JAGBTR010000006.1, forward strand.
GCCGCTCTCCACGGGCGAGACGGTGTCGGACGACGAGCTGTACGTGGGTCTTGACTTTGCCGACGTGCGCGGTCAGGCGATGGCCAAGCGCGCGCTTGAAATTGCGGCTGCGGGCGGTCACAACGTGCTGCTCATCGGCCCTCCCGGTACGGGCAAGTCGATGCTTGCCAAGCGACTGCCCTCCATTCTGCCGCCGCTGACCTTTGAGGAGGCGTTGACGACGACCAAGATCCATTCGGTCGCGGGGCTTTTGCCCGACGGACACGCGCTTGTGACCCGCCGACCCTTCCGCTCGCCCCACCACACGATGAGTGCGGTCAGCCTTGTGGGCGGCGGTGCCAACCCCGCGCCGGGCGAGATCTCGCTGGCGCACAACGGCGTGCTGTTTCTGGACGAGCTGCCCGAGTTCCCCAAGCAGGTGACCGACGCGCTCCGTCAGCCGCTGGAGGATTTCAAGGTCACCATCACGCGTGCGAGCGGTCGCGTGACATTCCCAAGCGCCTTTATGCTGGTGGCGGCGATGAACCCCTGCCGCTGCGGTTATTTCGGTCATCCCACCCGCAAATGTACCTGCCGCTCGGGCGACGTGGCGCGCTATCTTGCCAACGTGAGCGGTCCGATGCTCGACCGTATGGACATTCAGATCGAGCTGCCCTCGCTTTCCTTTGACGAGATTTCGGCGGCCGACCCGCACGCCGAATCCTCCGCGACCATTCGCGCCCGTGTGACGGCAGCTCGCGCGTTTGCCCGCGCCCGTATGGCGGCGGAGAATGACCAGCCGCGCTGCAACGCCCAGCTCTCGCCCGCCGAGGTGCATCGCTACTGTCGTGCGACCGACGGCGCGATCGCGCTGCTCAAGCAGGCCTACGACGCGCTCGGTCTCAGCGCACGCGGTCACGATCGCATTCTGCGCGTGGCACGCACCGTCGCCGATCTCGACGCCTCGGAGCATATCCGCGAGGAGCATATCGCGCAGGCAATCCAGATGCGCTCGCTGGATCGCAAATATTGGCATTGATACATAGGGGGAACGAGGAGAACGCGCAAGGGGCTTTTTGAAAAAAGCCCCCTGCACCCCCCAAACTTTCAACCATGTAAGGCAGACGGCGTTAGCTCGTCTGCTGTAACGAAGTACCTGCTAACTCGTCCTTGGGAACCCCTACCCCAAGGGTCTGGCAAGACAGTTGTTTCGCAATGATCGTACCCACCCCTACCACGCAAAAACTTTAACCTACACTCCACGGCAACCGTACCACCCAAGGTGTTTGCGGCTTTCTTTGAGCCGTGAACGCGAAATTTTGCTCAACTACACCCCCAAGGCGGCGCGGGGGCGTTAGGGGCGTAGCCCCCGTTCGTTTCTTTGGTACTTTCTTGGCGAGCGCCAAGAAAGTACATACCGGCACAGACCGCGCCCGCGCGCCCGAAGGGCGCTGTGGAGGCGTGAATAGAAGACCATGTTCGCACTCACCCCGTCGCGGTGACGAAAAAAGAACGTCTGTGCTCGCACAAGCTCCCCCATTTCTAAAAAAGCAAAGCGGAGGTCGCGATATGCTCTTTTCATCGCTGGAATTTTTATATCTCTACCTCCCCCTTACCCTCCTTCTATATTTCACCCTCCCCCCGCGATGGCGCAACGCCGTTTTGCTCAGCGTCAGCCTCGTCTTCTATGGCTGGGGCGAGCCCATCTATCTCTTTTTGATGGTCTTCACCATCGCCGTCGACTATGCGGCAGGACTGCTCATCGCACGCCACCGCGACCGCGAAAAGCGTGCCAAGGGCATTCTCATCGCAGCCATCGTCATCAATCTGGGGCTTTTGGCATTCTTTAAATATAGCGACTTTATCCTCGATAACCTGCGCCTCATCCCTGCGCTGTCCTCGCTGCCCCGTCTTGACCTCGCGCTCCCCATCGGCATTTCGTTCTACACCTTCCAAGCCCTCTCCTACGTCATCGACGTCTACCGCCGCGAGGTGGTGGCGCAGCGCGATCCCATCGCCTTCGGCGCCTACGTCACGCTGTTTCCCCAGCTCATCGCAGGTCCCATCGTGCGGTATAGCGACGTGGACGAGCAGCTGACGAGCCGCACCCATTCGGTAACGATGGTGGCGAGCGGCATACGAACGTTCGTCGCGGGTCTTGCCAAAAAGGTGTTGCTCGCCAATACCGCGGGCGAGCTGTGGGCAAGTGTGCGCGATCTGCCGACCGACCGCCTTACCACCGCGGCGGCGTGGCTGGGTATCGTGTGCTACACGCTGCAAATTTATTTTGATTTTTCGGGTTACTCGGATATGGCGATCGGACTTGGCAGAATGCTGGGCTTCCGCTTCCCCGAGAACTTTTACTACCCGCTGACCGCCCGCTCCATCACCGACTACTGGCGGCGCTGGCATATCACGCTGTCCTCGTGGTTTCGCGAGTACGTCTATATCCCGCTGGGCGGCAACCGCCGCGGCGTGGCGCGCACCTATCTCAATTTGCTCGCCGTTTGGGCGCTGACGGGACTTTGGCACGGCGCGAGCTGGAATTTCGTCATTTGGGGACTGTATTTCTTCGTCCTTCTGGCACTTGAGCGCGCCTTTCTCGGCAAGTGGCTCGAGAAGTGTCCGCGCGTGGTCGGACATCTGTGGACGGTCGTCGCCGTCGTGTTCAGCTTCTATATCTTCGTGTTCGACGGCAGCCTTGAAACGCTTTCTCCCGCCGCGGCGCTCGCCTATCTGGGCGTGCTGTTCGGCGCGGGCGGGGCAGGGGGCTGGAGCGCGTCGGTGGGCTATGATATCGTCCGCAATCTGCCCTTCTTCGCCATCTGCGCCGTCGGTCTGACGCCGCTGCCCAAGCGGTTGTTTTGGCACTTGTATGAGCGACACCGCGCGATGGACACCGTCGCGGTCGTGCTGTGTATGGCGGGACTGCTCGTCTGCACCGCGTATTTGGTCGATTCGTCCTATAATCCATTTCTATATTTCCGTTTTTAAGAGGTAGACTATGACAAAGCTATTGTGCCGTCTGTTCGTCAAGGACGGTGAAAACATCAACGATAAGAGAGTGCGCCGCGCCTACGGCACGCTGTGTGCGGTGGTGGGAATGATCCTCAACGTGCTGCTCTTTCTCGGCAAATTCATTGTGGGAACGATCAGCGGCTCGATCGCCATCCGCGCCGACGCCATCAACAACCTGACCGACGCCGCCTCGCAGATCATCTCGCTCGTCAGCTTCCGCATCGCCGCCAAGCCTGCCGACCGCGACCATCCCTTCGGTCACGCCCGTATGGAGTACGTCGCCTCGATGATCGTCTCGATGCTCATTCTCATCGTCGGCTATCAGCTGCTGCGCGACTCGATCGATAAGCTCATTCACCCCGTCGTGACCGAATTCCGCTGGGTCTCGGTGGCGGTGCTGGGTGCGTCTATCCTCGTCAAGCTGTGGCTGGGTCTGTTCAATCGCGCCGTCGGCAACAAGATCGACTCGGACGTACTGCGCGCCAGCAAGATCGACAGCCTCTCGGACGCGGCGGCCACGGGCGCGGTGCTGATCTCGCTGCTCGTCCGCCACTTCACCAGCTTCGATCCCGACGGCTATATGGGCATCATCGTCTCCGCCCTCATTCTGGTGGCAGGTATTCGCATTCTGGGGGATACCAAAAACTCCATTCTCGGTCAATCGCCCGACGGGCATACCGTCGAGACCATTCGCGCCATCGTGATGTCCTACCCCGAGGCGCTGGGACTGCACGATATGGTCGTGCATAACTACGGACCGGGCTGCACCATCGCCTCGCTGCACGTCGAGGTGGACGGCTGTGCCAACGTATTCGATACGCACGATGCCATCGACCGTATGGAAAAGCAGCTGTTTACCGAGTCGGGCATCCACGCGACCATCCATATGGACCCCATCGTGACGGACGACCCTGCCGTCGCAGAGACGTGCCACCGCGTTGCGGGCGTGCTGTGCGAGATCGACGGGCGGCTGACGATGCACGATTTCCGTATGGTGCGCGGCAACACGCACACCAACCTCATCTTCGACGTGGTCGCTCCCTTCGAGCTTGTCGAGGACGACGAGTCGCTCAAGCGGCGCATCGGTGAGGCGGTCAAGAACATCGACGAGAGCTGGTGCTGCGTGATCACGGTGGACCGTGCCTGACGGTACGGTGCATCGGACAAAAATGCAGGAATTCTTGGAAAACGGTTGACTTTGCGCAAAAAAAACGATATAATAAAATCAAATGAAACGGTGGCAAGACCGCCGCGCCGTGTCGGACACGGAGAAAAGGAGACTACATATGATGGAATACGGTTTGCAAATGTACAGCGTACGTGACATCGCGAAGGATGATCTGCTGGGCGCGCTGCGTCAGGTCGCGGATCTGGGCTACAACTTCGTCGAGTTTGCAGGCTTCTTCGGCAACAGCGCCAAGGACGTGCGCGACACGCTCGACGCTTGCGGTCTGAAGGTAAGCGGCACGCACACGGGTTGGGCAGAGCTGACGGCTGATCGCATCGACGAGACGATCGCCTACCACAAGGAGCTTGGCAACACCAACATCATCATCCCCGGTATGCCTATGGGTACCGAGGAGGAGCTGAACAAGGCCATCGACCTGATCAACGAGGCACAGCCCAAGCTGGCCGCCGCCGGCATCGCGCTGGGCTACCACAACCACGAGTACGAGTTCAAGATGATGGCATACGGCAAGATCCCCCACGAGGAGCTTGAGAAGAGAACCAACGTTGAGTTCGAGATCGATACCTTCTGGGCATACTTCGCAGGTCTCAACCCCGTTGAGGTTCTGGAGCGCCTCAAGGATCGCATCCGTGTCATCCACCTCAAGGACGGTCTGCTGGATCGCTCGGGTCGCTCGCTGGGCGAGGGTACCGCACCCGTCGCCGCTGTCCGTGAGTACGCCATCAAGAACGGCTTGCGTATGGTCGTCGAGAGCGAGGGCCTCCAGCCCACCGGCCTCGAGGAGGTCGGCCGCTGCATCCGCTACCTGCGCGGTCTGGACGAGTAAGGAGGACGATGCGGGGGACTTCTTGAAAGAAGTCCCCCACGCCCCCAAGAACTTTTCTGACAAATAGAATAGCTAAAGGGTAGAGCACCTGCCCCTATCCAAACAAAAGCCCGTCGCTTATGCGACGGGCTTTTTTGCTGTGGAGGGGGATTCAAAACGAAAGGCACCCCACATCGTTCTCTTGTTTCCTATCAATAATTCTCGGCGTGGACCTCGAAATAGCTCTGGGGATGGTCGCAGGTGGGGCAGACCTCGGGCGCCTTGGTGCCGACGATGATGTGACCGCAGTTGCGGCACTCCCAGACCTTGACCTCGCTCTTCTCGAAGACCTGCGCGGTCTCGACGTTGCGGAGCAGGGCGCGATAGCGCTCCTCGTGGTGCTTCTCGATGGCAGCGACCAGACGGAACTTGGCGGCAAGCTCGGGGAAGCCCTCGGCCTCGGCGGTCTCGGCAAAGCCCGCATACATATCCGTCCACTCGTAGTTCTCGCCGTCAGCGGCCTCGCCCAGATTCTGCGCGGTGTCACCGATGCCAGCGAGCTCCTTGAACCACATCTTGGCGTGCTCCTTCTCGTTGTCCGCAGTCTTGGTAAAGATCTCTGCGATCTGCTCGTACCCCTCCTTCTTTGCCACGCTGGCAAAGTAGGTGTACTTGTTGCGTGCCTGGCTCTCGCC